>JANXYV010000021.1 GCA_025355875.1 Prolixibacteraceae bacterium
CATGGTCAGGGCTATCGTTGGAACACTATTAGAGGTTGGCTTGGGAAAGATGAATTTGGCCGAATTTCAGGCAGTGATCGATAAAAAGGACCGAAGTAGCGCGGGTGCCAGCGTTGCCGCCAAAGGGTTGTTTTTAGTTGACATAGGGTACCCGGAAGATATCTGCAGTACAAATATTACGATTGAAACCCCTCTTAACCACTAAGTGCACGAATTACACTGATTAATTTGGAGATGTAATAAAGAGGACGGGTAACTGGAAAGTTAAATTCGTATAGCGAAATCAACTTTCAGTCACCCAGTCACTGGCAAACGGTTATCAAAATTTTAGCTGGCTAATGAGGTTTTGCAAAGTAAAAGCCTGCATACCTAAAACACTCACCTGTATCAAATTTTTTATGAAAACCCAAATCTTCTGAATGACAATAGTTGTAATTAATTGCCTGGAGAAGAACTTGTTCCTTCTTATTTTTGTATTTCAGTTCTTTCCATGACAATGTAATATCCATTGGTTGTTGTATAAAGGAAAAGGGTACAAACCAAAAGCAACAGTCGTAAAAGAATAAGAAGAAGATTACCACTTTCAATACCTATTCCAATAATTGCAATAAGAATTAATGGCAGTAAAAAGCTTATAAAACTGCTTTGTTGTTACTGCTGAAGAATAACAAAAGACAAGTTCATTAGTGTCATTATTTTCAATGTATTTAATTTTTTTCCTACTCGAAAGGCTTTTCGGCTCCGCCCCGTTTTTATGTGGTTTCTGGCCTCCCCAGTTAGTGTTAATTAGTCGTTTTTGATTGATGCAGGTTAGTTTTCGATTATTAAGGTTTGGTTCCTAAAGGATGATTAACATAAAAAGAGCGCAGAACTATAACCATACTCACCTTCAAGGTACCGCCAAGCACCCACCACGCTAATAAGTTAAGCCCACGCCGTGACGTGAGCGTTCTCTTATTATTCATGCGTGGTAATTGAAATTGGCGGTTTCTGAAAGCAGGAATAAAAGCTAACGCTTCTATTAATATTTTAGGTGTATTTTATTTAGAGCATTATCATAGGCAGATTAGGTTATGTGTTTATCAAATCTATTGACATAATTTTAAATATCAAAGAGATTTCCGGCAACTATTTTACAGATGTCAATCTATTTTTCTTCAAATATTCCTTGAATTGCTCGAAGGTCATATTTTCGGTTTCTTTAGCGATTTTTTCTTTGATCTCCCTGAAAGATTTCACGGCATCGAATGACTTTTCTTTTTTAATTGTCGTTTTCATCGTTTACAATTTCTTTTGGTGAACGGATATCAAGTTGTGGGTATCCACAACGAATGTTGATCGAATTATAGCCTCGGATTCTAAAAACATTCACAATATGTTTAAAGTTCCAGCTTACCAAAATATCAACTCTATTTATTGTCGCGGCAGCAATATGCCGACAGTCATCTGCGCTCGTTTTACCCACAACTTTCTCTGTAAGGTATTTATCTGCAAGGGAATATGCTTCCTCGGAAACTTCAACGAATTCCATATATTCTTTTGGTAAGTCGACAAAGAATTTTTGAACATATTCGGGAGCGCTCAATAACTCGGTTTCAGAAAGATCTGAGTAAACACAAATTATTTGTCCAAGCTTTACCTTTTCAAAAAGCAAAGTGGAAATTTCTTCAAATTCTTCGTCGAATATTCCTCCAAAAACCGAAGTGTCGAAATATAGTCTTGGTTTCATCTAACAAATTTACAAAAACCTGTTCAATTTTGATTATCTTTTAGGATAGTTTAAAAAAGTAGCTTTGATTATTCCAGCCATATCTCCCATGCCGCCAGTGCCTGCAATTCGAGCATTTCATAGCCGTTTTTGATGGTGGCTCCCAGGGCTGCTCCTTTTTGCAAAAATTGGGTGAGGGCAGGATTGTATACCAAATCGAACAGCAAATGTCTGTTTGTCAAGTACCGGTATGGGATTTCAGGGAAAGCTTCAGTCTTGGGGAAGGTGCCTAGCGGAGTAGTATTTACCACCACACCATGTTCTTCCATGATCTCTGGGGTGAGCTGGCGATAGGAGATAGAGATGCCTTCTTTGGCCTCCCTGGAAACAAGTTGCGTGGAAATGGAAAGGTCGTTCAACGTTGCAACGATGGCTTTGGAGGCACCGCCGGTTCCCAGTACGAGGGCTTTCTTGTGATGAGGTCTCAACAGCGGATGGATTGAATCACGAAACCCGATCAGGTCTGTGTTGAATCCT
>JANXYV010000201.1 GCA_025355875.1 Prolixibacteraceae bacterium
AAGATTTACGTGTCAATCCCGATATTCTCCACTGATCCACTAACGAAAACATCTTCTCTTTCTTGTCCATGATTTTTTTTTTAACCACAAATGTATCTGGATTCTTATAAAAGATAAAGTCGTACTTGATGGGGTGGATACGTTTGAAATCAGAAAAACTTAATTTCCGGGATGCAGCTTGCACCTGAAGCGTGGCCGAAAACTTCTTTTCATCTTTTCCAGTCATACCATCCACAGTCACTTTCTTTCCTGCGGCCAGGTTTTCTTTTTGTTCCCCAGACAAAGTCGCTCCTTTTATCTTGTCTGAAATCTGGATCATTTTTGTCCGGAGCGGAATTAGTTCGTTGGTTTTGGAATCTATTCCCAAATAGTAATTATCTTTCTTTCCGTCTCGTCCTGTTAGTTCCAATGTTTTGCCCAGGTTTTTGTCATTCAGTAAAGCTCCTTTTTCTTCCTTGCTGAATTTGTGACCCATGTATTCGTCCGGAATATTTAATCGCTGAATTGGGTGAATCTTAATGTCCACAGATCCGTCTTCCTTACTTTGCAGCCGGATTTTAGCAGGGATTTTGTAATCCTCGTTTCCAATTCGGGCATTTACAGTGTAGAGTTTATCCGAACGAAAACCGTTCAGAAAATCGGTCATTTCCTGTTTTTCCATTTGCTTGATCAAATCGGCTTTAATACCTACTTTTTCAAGCTTGTCAAATGGAATCTGATCCATTGACATTCGTGTGTTTTGTTGTTCCATGACTTTCAATTTTAAATGATTAGATTAATCGACTTCAAATACATGTTTTTCCCTGCGGTTTAGCTCAACCAAACCACGAAGGATCTTATATTTTTCTTCCGGTTCTTTTATAGCTTCCAGCCTCAGTACAGGTGTAGTTTTGTCAGAGGTATAAATGATCAGGTTGCCAAGCCCCATCAACCGGTATATGAATGGCTTTTCAATCAGAAAATCCTTAACCCGGTATAGCTCAACGATCTCATGCCTTCTTTTGAAGATGCCTGAATAGTAACTCAATTCTTCTGAATCGATTTCATATTGGATACAGTAAACCCTAAGGATTTGATAAACCAGGTGGATCAATACAAAAGCACTCAAATAAGCAGGCAACCTGTAAAGGTGTATGGTCACACATGTTGGAATGAAAGGCAGGGAAAGATATTGCTTCAACATGTCATTCATAAGAATAATGATCGGGATAGCCAATAAGGAGAGTGCAAATGTTTCCAGATTAATGATCTGGGAAGGCCTGACTTTGATATAAACTATTTTCTGAATCATGAGTTTTTGCTTTTATGTTTTGATTTTTCATCCTGACCGGATTCTGACCATTGAATGGTAATGGATCGGATGTCGTTCTGTATCCGGGTCCGGTTTCTCTCCAATACTTCAGGAATATTGTCGAACCGATAAAAATCCGGAATCGGCACAAAGCGTTTTTCTTCTGCCTCCAATGCTTTCACATCGATACGAATCAGGCAATTGAAGTTCTTTTGGGCAACGGCTTCTCCAAAATTATCGGCCACCTGACCAACCATATACCCTTGCGGCAACGTGGCAATCTTGCCTTCCGGCACCAGGTCATCCAGTTGAGTTGAGAATGTTGCCGATTGTACATTCCGATTAATGTTGAGTGATTGCCTTTCCTGAAGGATTTTACCCATCCTGCTTTGGATAAATTTGGCGGTTTCACCGGCAGCCTGACCGCACAACACATTGCCGATGTTACTGGTTATCGCATTGGCTTGTTCTTTCCCGTAATCACGGATTAGCTGATCAATGGTCTGTACTCCCAGCAGTGTCGAAATCCGGTTGCTTCGGGCTGTGGCAATCAGCGTATCCAGTCCCCGGAAGTATATCGTTGGCAGTTCGTCAAAGATCAGGGACGAAGGTTGTTGCCCCTTTTTGTTGATCACCTTCAGCATCCGGGTGATATACAGTGACAGAACTGCGCCGTACATTTCCACCCGAAGCGGGTTATTGGCCAGACAAAGGATTTTGGGCTGCTCCGGGTTATTGATGTCGAGCGAAAAATCATTGCCCGAACAGATCCAGTAAATCTCCGGGCTGATGATCTTCGAAATGGCAATCTTCAAGCTTCCCAACTGTCCTTCCAACTGCTCACTTGCCCCGCGTTTGTGTGCACTGATGAATGGGTTGACGATGTTGGCCACATCCTTTTCCTGCTCCAAAACGGCAAACAAATCATCGTAGTCCATTTGAAGCAGCTCAATGGCATGAGGCAGCGTACAAAATTGACCGCCCTTGTACTTTTTCAAAAACCAGATCACCGCTGCAAAGAAGGAAACTGCCGATTCAGAAAAGAATTCGCCTTGTTTCCTGATCCATTCCCTATTCAGGTTATACAGGATTGTCCGGGAAGATTCAAAGGCATCAATCGGGCTTTCCATCCACTCGGGAGCCAGCGGGTTGCACCGAAATGACTTCTGGATGTTTTCAAAGTTGATCACATAAAACCGGGCTGATTCCGGTAGCTTACCGTTTTTCTTTGCTTTCAGGAAATGATTGTAGGTAACCAAAGAAAGGTCGGGGTACTTAAAATCATAGACGCACATTGAAAACCCTTTTTTCAGGTGCTCCCGGATAAATGGCAGTATTACTGAAAAAGATTTTCCGGAGCCGGGTGTTCCGATCACCATCGTTGCACGAAACGGATTGACAATGTTGATCCAGCCCGGATGCTCATTCCCTTTGTAGAGATAAAACGTCGGCAGATTCACTGAATATTCGTTGACTTTCAGGGTTTTTTCCTGCAGAAAACTTTCATTTTCCACATTAAAGCGGTCTTTCATCAGATTCACATTAATCAGCTTGGAGATGTTGTCAAAACCGATGTTCAACAAAACAAAACCGGCGAAGGTCAATCCTAAGTAAACTGCCGGAAAGAATTTGAAAACGATCAGGCTTCCCCAGTAAAGGATAAACCCCGCAATTGTCTGTCCGACAATGGTTGAAACCAGCAATTCCCGATCTTTATGAGCTTTGGTTCCGATACAGGTAATGGCCAGAAAAACCAGACAAACAACCTTGGATGGATACAGGCTGGCCACAAACTTCAGGTTCTGCAACTTTTCAATCACTGAATGAAAGGCAGGCATTTGCATTCCTTTCAGAATGAAATAATCCAGTTGGGTCAGGTACAGCGATGTAAAAAGCAGTACATAGCTGAAGAATCGAAAACCTTCGTGCAGTTTAACCAGTTCGTGTGATTCGTGTTCCATTTAGCCCCCTATGTCCCCCGAAGGGGGGTTTAAAAAAGTGTATTGCTAAAGTTTTGATTTTGAATTAGCTGATTCTATTTTTTTTTACTTAGAGTTTTCGGGCTTTAAGGATATCTTTGTTTTTCAGGTAAAAGCTAAGCTTTCGGCCCGTGTTCCCCAATGCTTTTTCACCTAGTTCAATCTTCAGAATGCGCTGATCCGGAATGGTCATTTTCTCCATCACAAAGACCTCGCGAACCGCCACCTCTCCCGGAATTCGCTGAACCTTGTTGAGCTGGTATTGTGGAAAAACCTGGTACTCCTGAACGTTGGTCGCTTTGGCCTTCTTCTTGTCGGTGATCCAAAAATTAAAACTTTCCACATCGTAAGCCATATTGGTTTTGTTGGTCACCTGAAGCTCAAAAAACAGTGCATCATTTTTCAGGCTGATTGAATTCAACCGAACTTTAATTCCATCCTTTTCAGCTTTTCGTTTATGAAACTGGTGCCGGTGCTTTTCCAGAACCTGATTGCAAAAGTCTTTGAGCAGGTAATCGGGCATCATCTTGCCGGAAAAGGTCATGGCCTGTTGTGATTCAAAACTTTCAATTGGATAAGTAATTGGGGCATCATTGCCGTAGGTCAGCTCAAACGAATAGATGTGATCAGCACAAACCACCGTCAGCGAAGTTGGTTTTTCAAAGGGCTGGGTGGCTTTGATTCGAACCAGATTGGAAAGTTCGGGAACAACTTCGGCCTGAACAATGGAATAATCCCCTGCCTGAACATAGCTGACTTTATCCGGACAAAGCAAATGGCTTGTTTTGGTGTCCGACACTTTTAAGTTGTTGGTGATCGCAGGTAGGTTATTGATAGTTGCAGTTTGAACCTGCTGGGCGCGAACTGACAAGTGAAGTGCAAGTGCGCTAAAAATGATTATAACAATTGATTTCATGGATGTTGTGTTTTTACGATTATTTGGATTTGTTGACTAAATAGATCAGGGTGTTTTTCTTGACCGTAACTTTTTTGATCCGGATCATTTTCAAAAGAGATTGGGAGGCTCGATCCGCCGCTTGAATCCCCATATAAGTCAACGGATTGTTGCTTACCCCGAACATGGAGGAGGTATTGGCGCTGCTGCCCACTTCTTTGGCTACTTTTCGTGAAGCGTTATCCGGTACATAAAGACCAGACAGTCCGTCCAGATCGCAAACAGTGATCGCTACAGGGACAAACTTTTCTCCAACAGGTATTTGCTTCACTTCAATCTGAAGCCGTTCATTGGCAACTTCACAGGTTCCGTACAGGAACGTGTTGCCCGGGATTTTCACCCCATTAAGCCAGGCTTCTTCCAAAAGGCGAAGTTTTACCCGGTTGCCGGTTAAAACTGTGGTCGTCTCATAAACTTCGGCTTTGATAACCGGGATGGCCGTATCTTTAGGTTTAAAGCCTGACTTTCCACTTTTCTCAAGGGTAGATCGTTTGTTCTTTTCGGCTTCCAGTTTTTCGTTTTTAGCCGTGGATTCTTTCAAACGGGTACTCCGTGAATCGTTCTGTTTGGCTAGCTTGCTGTTTTGCCGGAAAACTTTGTCTAGTTCATCAATACCGGTTACCGGAAGTTCCGGTGATACTTTTTTTTCGATCTTTTCTTTTTCAGTATCTGTTTGTTCTTCTGGATGACTATTCCCGGATTTGGACTGGCTGTTCTCCAGATCTTCCCTAACCTTCTGTTCTTTTTGCCGGATATGTGCCAGCAGGTCAACCGATGGTTCCTGCTCAATTTCCGGGATAGGATCGCTTTTATAAAGGTTTCGTTTACCGGAAAGCAAGCGCTGTTCAGATAATGTTTCTTCTTCAGGGTTTTCATCCTCCGCAAGTGAATCAGCATCTCCGGCAATGTTATAATCGTGACTGGTCGTAACTTCCTTTTTTGAGGAATAGTTGTCCATTTTATCGTAAATCGCGACACTTTTATCAGCATCCGGCAGGGTGTAATTGGCACCTTTGGCTGCCTGCTGCTGTTTTTTCTGTTCTTCTTCCTTTTCTTTTTTTGTTCCTCCACCCAGAATATAAAAGATCAGAACAATAAACGGGATCAGAACCAACGGAAGGAATAACAATGGTTTATTTCTTTTCAGGTAACTTTTCATGAATTTCTTGTTTTAATGCGTTTTCAAAAGAATCGACAGGCATTTCGAAGGAGAGGGATTTTTTTCGTTTCAGGGTCTTTGTCCCGTCAGCATTGGTGCCTTCACTTACCGGTTGTATCGGTTCATGGGTAATGGCAGGCTTGGGAAAAACGAAAAAGGATGACAGGTACAGGAAGAACGTTGTGCCAAGAATAAGCATCCATTTCTTTTTCCGTTTGGCGGGTTCAAGTTTTTGATCCTTTTTATCCAGCCGATCAATCCACTCCTGGAAACGGATGGTTTCACTGATCCGGGCGACCAGACTTTTTGCGCTTTTATCGCTCTGATTCTCTGATTCCTGACCAGCCTTTGGCTGGCTGGCAGGATTGGTATTTTTTGAATTCATAATCGTAATTTTTAGGATTAAAAGGATTTCCGTTTGAGCGTTTCCAAATCTTTGTTGCCGGTAATCAGCCAGCCCTCGATCATCAAACCATGCGGGTTATTATCAGTCCGGGAGATGTTCCGAAGCCTTCCCGAGGTTTCCAGGTTGCGGATGGTGATGTTCGATTTGCGGACAATCTTTTGCCGCCCGAAAAACCGAAACTGGTAAGGGTATGCAGAAAAGTCGATCTGTACCGAATCGGTTGTCAGGGTCATGCTGATGTCTGAGGCGATGACTTGGTTATAGACGTTGTTTTCCTTGTAGGACTGGTACTGTTTCATGGCCGATCCGTCAGCCAGATAGAGCGCTTCTTTGGCGTTGTTCTCGATGTACTGCTTGTCGGGTTCCATCGTGAAAAACAGCTCGTGAAAACGCTTCACATGGTCTTTGGCTTCCGCCTGACGGTTATCGGTAATATCGGCACGAAGAGCCAAAAGCAGGGATTTACCATTGTCCAGCACATAGATTTTCTGGCGTGACCGCTCAACCAGTCCGATAGAGCGCGTAAACACAAAGGTGCTGAACCCGATCAACAGCAAACTGATCGTCAAAAGGACATAGACCGTAAAGCGGAACTTGCGCTGTATATCAAAAATCTTATTCATGTTTTGAGTTATGAGTTATAAATGATGAGTTAAATGGTTGGAATTGAATCGTTGGATATTGGAAATTCAATGTTCATCATTGGATATTACGGATTATTTCATGGCTCCTTTGGTGATCATCATGGTAGCTACTGTTCTGACCAATCTACCGCCGCCAGTTCCTGTTCCGGATGCGCTGATTATCCAGGATGCGATTTTGGGAACCATCACCAATCCGACGATACCACAGACCGGCACAACCATGTTGGACACATAGTATAGTGAGGGCTGGTAGATCAATGAAGCTTTTGTTAATGCAATCTCCTGATCGAGTACATAAATCAGCACTTCCTGAACCAATGAAAGGACAATCAGGGCGATGGGCAGATACAGGTTCACGTTCACAAACCGGGCAATCCATTGCAGGTAATTCTCCTGGAACCCATCGAAAATGGAGATGGCAAAGACCAGTGGTCCGAAGATGATCAGCAGCACACAAAAGACGGTTCGAAGGAAGGCGATCAGGTAAACCAGCGCCTCGAAAAAGGATTCCAGAAGCTGCCTAACCGAGTCCATAAAATAGAAGTTGATTTGGTGCTGCAAAGCCCTGCCAGAAACAATGTTATAAGTGGTCAAAAGCAGGTTAACGCCTTTGTCCCACAGTGAGGCTTCTTTTTCTTCGTTCTCCTGAAAAGAAGGTAAATCGACTGCAAGGATCGCGTTTTGCTTCTCTTCCAGTTTGGCGGCCACAATGTGTTTCTTATCGGCATAGATGGCTTCCGAAAGTTTAGTCAGCCCCTTGGTTGGAACCATAAGCAGTTGTACAAACGGAGCCCAGAACGTAATGACCAATACCAGTGCGAACGGCCTGAGTAAAGGTAGCAGGGAGATCGGATTATCGGCAATCAGTTGTTCGTAAATACGTTTAGCGATGTACAGGAAGGCTGCAATGCCGCCAATGGCCCGGGCCATATTGACCAGCAGTTGGGCATTGTCCAGTCCTCCCCGGACCAAAACATCGGTAAATTGAAAAAAGCTTTGGGTACTCATTACTTGTAAAAGCATGAATCAAATTTTTAATGGTTAATGTTCAATGGTTAATTGTTAATGCTGAATGTTTTATAATTCAGCTCATTCCTTCAGGAAAGTGTAGGATTGCGGGATGTTGTTATTGAATGCCTGAAGGTGGAGCACTTTCCTGTAAGTGTAGTCGGTTTCTCCCAACTGTTTCGAAAGTTCCTCTTTGATCTCGGCAAATGCGTCAAGCTTTTTACCATGATCGGTAATAAAGAGGTTCACCGAAATAAACCGGGCCAACAACTCATCAGCTTCTTTCTGGTAAGTTTGTTTGAGCCATTTGCAGTTGGGCAGTTTGTCCAGACTTTCTATACTCAAATAAAGCCGGATAAAACCCGAGGCAATACTGTACACATCAGGCAACTGGTCAGACTCCGCATCGAAGATTTTTTGTTCTATCTCCTTCTGGGTTTGCGTGTTGTCTTTGATCTGCTGGGTTTCCTCCTGCCTTTTCTGCATCTGCGATTTTTCAATCAGCTTTTCGATGATCTTCAGCAGGTTGGTTTTCAGCATTCCGGCGTATTCTTTGGTATCGTAAACCAAAGCAGCATCCACTTCGATGTAGTAGTGTGTCGGCCAGGTGCGGATAAAAACATGGGGAACCGGGATTAACCAACCTCTGAAAGCCATAAAAGAAAGTGGATAAGTTCCCTGCATGTCAGGATAAGTTCCGCTCCACGGTTTGATGTCAAAGATTTGTGCTTTGAGTTCCTTCCCCGGCAGCAGCGCTGCCAAAGGAAGGAGGAGTATGAAAAGTAGTGTTTTCATGGGTTTTGCTTTTTTTTTCTGTTGTTTCTGCAGATAGGAATATTCTAATTGTAGAGCGTGTAGTAAAAAGCGAACTTCTCAATCTGCCCGGTATTGAAACTCCGTTGGTAGGAAGCCCAGGCCAGTTTGTTGTAGAGGTAACAAATGGTTCCGTAGTGCTTTTTTACGTCGCTATAAATGCCGTTGATCGTATCGTACCGCTGTTTGTCATCCATCATAAACAGGTCGTCTTCCACGATGGTATTCAAAATGGTGGTGACCAGTTGTCTGCTATCATCCAGCACCAAATCAAAAGACTCGACAATCACTGCTGCCTGACGGGTAGTGAAATTTTCATCCTGAACCAATAGTGGCAATTTGGTGGTATAGATGTAGATGATCTTATCCAGCATCTCTTTGGTCTGCTTGATGCGCTTGTAATCCTTGATCAGGTAGGATACTTTCTGAAGGCTGGCCAGTTTCTTCTGGTCGATCCCGACCAGCTCTGAAGTCAATCCTTTGATGTCGCCGTTCAGGATTTTGATCAGCACGTTGTACCAGTTGATTTCAGAGAGGATTCCCTTTTCCTGATCCCACAAGGCTTCACGCTGGATACCTGCCCCCACATCGGTTACCGGTGCCTGGGCATTAGTAATTTTGGGGATAAGTATGTTTAATAAAACAACTATCCCGACGGTTAAAAATGTTGCTTTTGTTTTCATGGCTGTAATTGTTGATGTTTTACATGGATTGAAGTATTTCGACAAAGGATTGATCCCTGTTCTCCTGTAGCTTTTTCAGGATCATTTCCTTTTCGCTTTGTTCAGAGGTATAACAGTAGTATTCCGGTTTACTGACTTCGAGGGCATAAACCTGAGAGTAGCTTCCAAGCCCGATAAAGACTTCTTTGAGTTTCCGGTCTGCCGGAAGGTTTTTGTTAATCGAAAGGATTTGCTCTTTCTGGAACTCGGAGAGTCCAAGGGTATCGCTGATGCTCTGGAACTTATTTCGGAATTTGCTAATGTCAAGAAGTATCCGGGTATCGGCATTGTTGATAATCGCATCACGGATCACCGGCGATGAAATCACATCGTCCACTTCCTGGGTCACCACCATTGCCTCGCCAAAAAACTTGCGGATGGTTTTGTAAAAGTATTTGATGTAGCTGGCCATCTGGGGAGTAGCAATAGCCTTCCACGCTTCCTCTATGCAGATAACTTTCCGAACGCCTTTTAAGCGTCTCATCTTCTGCATGAAAATGTCAATGATAATCAGCGTGGCGACAGGGAAAATCGTTGCGTGGTCTTTAATATTGTCCAATTCGAAGACAATAAACGGGCAATGAAAAAACTCATCGGTATCCATCGGCTTGTTCAGCAAATAGTCGTATTCACCTCCCCTGTAGTACTTACCCAGGATAAAGAAAAACTCATTGGCATTGAACAGGATGGATTGTTCCTCTACCAACGCCGGAATGTAATCCCGGCAAAACTTGTAGTATCCATTGAAGGATCTTTCTGCTATTTGATCGGATTCTGTCATTTGATCGGATTCGAAAAAAGCGGTCACCGAATGGGCAATCACATCTTTCTCCATCTCTGAAAGGTTTTCCTTGTAGATGGTGTAAATCACTGACAGTATCGTCTGCTTGCGTTCGATATCCAGCTCTCCTTCCAGAATAAAAGGATTGAACGAAATCGGGTTATCCATGGTAAACTCGACCATCATCGCGCCTCCCTGGTCTTTTAACCGTTCCTTCAGGTAGTGGGTCAACAGTTCATAGCTTCGGCCAACATCCAGCAAAACAATATGGCAATTCTCACTTTCAGCATATTGCCTGAGCAAGTGGTTGGTGAAAAAGGATTTTCCGGAGCCTGATCCGCCGATAATGATTTTGTTCCGGTTGTGGATCAAATGCTTGTGCATCGGTTCATCAGAGATGTCAATCTTCACCGGGCAACCCTCCAGCCGGTCAGACAGACGAATAATAAAATCCGATTCGCTGTTTTTCAATTCCCCTTCGAAGTTGGTCAGACAGCAGGCCTGCGGAACCTGAGTGATGAACAGTTCGGTTTCCGGCAATTGTGTCGCGAATGGCACACACGAAAAAAACAGCATGGGCAGATCATGAGTGTGCTGGTACGGGAAGCAGTTCATCAGTGCAAATGCAGAACTGGTTTCGCTCTTGTGCTGCTTTAAATCCTTCAGGGAAGGATCGAAAAGCATCACATTAAAGTGTGTTTTTACAATCTTTTCTCCTGAAGTCTGCACCTGATCAAGGAAGGATTCAATCAGCCCGGCGTTAACCTTGTTCTCGGATGAAAACTTCGAGAGGCTGAATATCTTCTTGTAGCTTCCTTCCAGGTAGGCTTTAATCTCCTGCTGATCCGGAATGTAGATAAACTGATTGGTTACATGAGAAAACGGCAAGTGGTAGCTTAACGGATAGACCAGCGAAACCGGTAGCCCTGTTTGCGGGTGTTCCGATACCGGGCGAAGTTCTGACGGAATGTGGGAATAGTCGCTTAAGGAAAGGATTTCCACAAACTGGTCCATCACTTTGAGCCGGTCCCTAAAATCAATTCCGCCCAATGCCGGGTGATTTTCGGTAAAGTTCAGGCTCAGAAAGCGTTCGATCAGCCCCAGAGAATGTTCATCGCCAATGGCTTCTTCTTTGATGATGGGTCGGCAGACGATTCCGTTTTGCTGAAAGATAGCCATTACATTCCCTTTCAGTTCGTTGATCTTGTCGTACTGCAATTTTTCAAGATTGCGCTCTTTGCGAGAGAAGATCAGGGCTGATTCGAGGTAGCTTTTCAGTAGGCCTTTATTCAACAGGCTGATGTAAAAACAGCAATCGTGCTTCAGGTAATGTCTTCCATCAAAATGCTCCAGGTAAGATTCATTCAGGCTTGATTTTACTTTTGTTGCTTGTTCTTCCAATTCCGTCGGATGGAATTCCTTCACCAAAAAGAAATCCTGCTTGTGGATAAAACTTCCGGCTGGCAACAAATTAATCATCCGCTGAAAGGTATCGTGCAGCATATAGATTTGTTCCGTGCTGCTGGATAGTACTTCCGGCAACTGAAGCTTAAAACCAATGGTTAGATCCAGGTTATTGGAAACCTGAACATCGTTGTTAAATCCCAGTATCGGGAGAATCGTTTCAAGGTTTTTGATCTTCATTTTTTTCTATTTGGAAAATGTTTGAGGAATTCGTCGTTTGCAGCTAATAAATTGCGGTAGCTTTCGGGCGGTTTGCTTCTTGCCCCAGCCTTCAGGCCCGTATTTCTTTTGAATGGTGTTCAAGCGATACAGGTACCCGAAAAAAGCAGGGACTCCAATTAGTACAGCGAGAAAAACACCGACCAGGATGTAAAGCGCTGAGACCAGAAAGAAGGTGGCAATAATCCCGTACACTGCCCGGAAAACCAAAGGGCCGGAAAGCCCTTTGATGTACAACCGGGTATCCACTTTCTTGATTGGATAGCTTTGCATTACACGAAGAATGCTTTGATCACCACGCCAACCAAAATCAAAAACAGGCAGGCACCAAACCAGCCCATGATGGACTTCTGGGTGTCCTGGTCTCCACTCTGCCATTTAATGTAAACGCGGACTCCGCCGATCAAACCGACAACCGCGCCAATGGCAATAATCAAGTTGGAGACCGGATCAACATACGAACTGACTTCTGCGGTAGCCTGGTCAATACCAGCGGCAGATTGAGCCATCGTTTGGGTAATGCCAAGAATGAGCAATACAACAAAGGCTTCCGCCCGTTTGAAAAAACACTGAACTTTTGTTTTCATGTGGCTTTGAGTTTTAAAAAATTAGAAATTGAATTGATTTATGACTGAAACTGGACTTGCTCCAGGATTTCCCGGTTTTGAGAAAGACGGTCTTCATAGAACTGCTCGACATCGTAACCTTCATCAATGCCATTGTCCTGGTAGTAGTCTACTTTCAGGTCAACCGGTTCGATGTGATTGAAGGGTATAAGTTCCCCGGGATAATCGATGGCTGAAACCAAAATAGGGAGCATCCGTTCAGGGTGGAAGTCTGTTTCATTGGCATTCTCAAACAGCTTGCCGGATAACCGGGCTGAATGGCTAAGCCAGGCCCGGATAAAGACTGCAGCGTAATAAACGCTGCAAAGCAGAAAAAGCATAGCGGTAAATTTGGTCCAGCTAATGGTGTCCAATCCAAACATAGGGCGTCAATTTTAAAGGTGAATACGAGGTTGTATTTCCGGTTGGTTGGTTAATCAATCTTATTTGGGTTTGATTTCTTTCCAGACCAGCCACCGCAAAATTGAAGCATCGAAAAATAAAAAACTCTCAAGGTGTAACCAAGTTGGGTGTTTTATATGGTTAACCAAATTATGTTTGAGTCATTTAATCTGATCTGTTTTGATTGCATTTGGAGATAGATTTGTTAAACAGAATCTTCAATTTAGTTGCATTTGATTTTGTTTGGTGGAATTTGAGCAAGCCAAAATATTTTCAAAAGAGGAAGAAAAAACAGCAAAAAAGAAAAAGAAAGTCCTTTTCATTGCCGGCCGTGGCAAAAATGCAAGGCTGTTCCGGTTTTTTTTAAGTTGATTGAAACTAAAGCCAAAATGAATAGAAAAAAAAACCGGAACACCCGCTGTGGCCTTGCAGTTTTCCGGTGCGCAGGACTGGTGGGGAGACCGGCTAAATTTGAGTTTCTTTTTTTGCTTGGCGTATGGAGACAAATCTTTTAAAAAATTGTGTTGCCTTACAAAAGTGTGCGGGCAATAGGCATGTGTGGTTACTGCACTGGAATGAAGTGATTGGATGGGATGAAATGGAGCCTGTTCCCGGCCTTTGTGCTTTCGGATCCTGCGTTGGAAAGGACGGGACAGGCGAAATGGAATTGGGGCAGGACATCGCGTGAATGGAAGGAAAGGAACCACTCTTGCCGTGGGGTCAAATCCGGCTTATGAGTGCAGCGAGCGGTGTGAGCGACCGGTTCCGGTGAGCCCGCGAACGGGATTAGGGAGCGAAAAAGCGAGTGAAGCGAATGTGCCGGATGGACTTGGGAGAAGGAATTACCAACATCCAATTTTTCAAACTTAAAAAAGTTGAAAACCTAAAAAAAACGGGAAGTGTGTCCAATTCCGGGAAAGTCAATGGAGGCATGGAATGTCCGGAATTGAGCTTTAAACGTATCCACCCCAGCATTTACATTCTAGGTCAGTAAATTTTTATCGATAAATTGCGGCAGCAGATCTTTGACTTTGGAAGTTTTGGTATCATTTATGTT
>JANXYV010000131.1 GCA_025355875.1 Prolixibacteraceae bacterium
AATTGATTTCGTTCTTCTTGTGTGAGAGTGACTTTGTAAGTGTTCATAGCCTTTTTTTTTGCTAAGATACACTTTTTTTTAATTACGTCATACTATATGTGACGTGACACTAGCAAAACCATTATTAAAATCAACTATGGATGCCCAGAAGGCACTACCTTCAGTGGAAGCCCAATAAATACCATAAGGAAATCCACCAATCGCATCCTTATTAAGATAAAGCTTTTTCAGCTCTTCTAAACTTGGTAAATACCAGTCATCAAAACCCCCTAAAACCAAGTTTCCGCATAATCTGGCAGGTATTCCCGGTGATGAACATCCTGCCATGATGTCAATGGTATTCTGGGCACCGGTTCCAATTATCGAACCATCTGCTCCTGTAATTAATGTTCCCGGACACCCCCATGCCACACCCACGCTTTGGTTAGATGGTGCAGCAATTAAACCATGTATTGTAGTCGCGCTATAGCCTAGGTCTCCGGGTTGTAAAATATAGGCGATAATACCGCCCTGAAAACTTTGACCAACTGTATAATTAGGTTCTATAATGAAACTTATCTCATTTCCGTAAACAGTACCAACGCTATTTGTGGCGTATGACCTTAAATAGTATGTTGTTCCGGGAGTCAGTCCTGTTAGGTTGCTTGTAAAATTACCAACTCCGGCGCCATCCGAAGTCTTCGAACTGGCAATGGTCGGATTGGGCGATGTGCCCCAGCATACGCCACGGGCGGTTACGCTGGCTCCGCCATCGTTTGTTACGTTGCCGCCAGATGTTGCAGTTGAAGTCGTTATGCCAGAAATAGCTGTTGACGAAACAGAAGGGTAGGTCGGCCCACTCCATGATGGTATTTTTGTGGTATTTAGCTGAAGATATTGGCCGGGCAATCCGGCTGCAACATTTATCCAATCAGTTCCATTCCAATATTGAATATCACCAATATTAACGCCGGTTGGTTTGTTGGTTAAGTCGTTGTAATTTCCACTGAATAATGCCGGTTTATTGGTCAGGTTTTGATAGTCGAAAGTTGAAACGGTCCTGGCATTTAAAGCATACGGAACACTTACCAACTGCGATGTTCCCATTACAACTCCACCAACGGTAATTCGGATATAATAGGCATTGCTGTTCCAGTTAATGTCGGCGATTCCAGTAGAGTTTGCACTTCCTATGTTCAGGTTGATGATACCCTGAGCCGAAGTAACCACATCGTGGGTTTCAGAAAATACGGATTGTCCGGTCGCGCTGCCTTGTAAAATATCAATCACGACTTGCTTTTGCTGGTTAGCGATAATATTTCCACTGGCATCCCGCAAAACGGCCTGATATTTAAATTGATTAGGACTTTGAGCAAAAGCTAAGAGCTGAAATGTGATTAAAAACAAAGTTAACAGCCTGAATAATTGATTCTTTTTCATGATTTCTATGTTTGTGATTTTGGGGTTAGTTTGATTTTATGATCTTAAATGTTTTCAATGCCTTTTTACCCGATCGTACATTCAGGAAATAGGCGCCTGTCGCAATTCCCTCGAGATCAATTTGTTGTTGTTTGGTCAGAATTTGGCTGTCTTGCAGAATCTTGCCATTCACATCGGTCAGGAGGTATCCAAGGCCTTCCAAGTTCTGGCTTTCAATACTCAGAATAACAAAATCGGTTGCCGGATTGGGAAAAGCGGTAATCTTCAATTGCAGGTTTCCCATTTCTGAAATGGCAGTGATGGTGTAGTTGCCCTGGTGAAACCCTTGTGTAAGCAAATTTTCAGGACCAGCATAGGTTTCGGTTAACAACTCCCCAACCGACCAGTCGATTTGGTAGTTTGAGTTTTTGTAGGTGTCGCCCGAAGAACCAAGCAATTGAAGCGAAGCTGTTTGCCCATGCACGAAGATACAGGATAACAGCGGGATTGCTAAAAACAGTACTTTAATTTTTCTCATTTTGTACTTTTTGGGATCACATGACAAAGTTGTGGGGGACAATATAAAATTGAATCTTTGTTCCAAACAAATAGAGATGCAATGACAATGTTAAATGATCATTACCAGAGCTTAATTCAACTTATATTACCCCAAGAGATATTCGATTATTTT
>JANXYV010000219.1 GCA_025355875.1 Prolixibacteraceae bacterium
TGCCGATATACATAATTGTTCAAATTTGCACTTGGGTGCAAAGGAACAAAATTCAAAAGGGCGACAAGGTTTTGATAGGTTAAAATGCTATATATAAAATAGATATGAAGAATATTAACAAAAATTAATAGACACTAGTGATTTCAGGAAATGTTTTTACCTTTTTTTTCAGGCATATGTTATACATTAAGGTTGTACAAATGGATGCGATCAAAAATGAACCTACTGAAAGTTGAGGGGGAGAAACACCTGGTTCTTTTATCCTGGCGTATTCATTAATGATACTGGGTAAATAATCTGGAATGCTTTTTATTCGTATTAGCTCCTTAAGAATGTGTTGAGCCATACATAGCTCAAAACCTCTATAGTCCGGTTGTAACTCAGTTAGTTTTCGACAGTTTTGGCCAATTACAATCACACCTCCTCCCCATCCCAAATTGAGCGGATGCAATACCGGGATATTCGCGTCACAGCAAATTTCATCAAACAAAAATGGAATGTCAGAGGTGAAATCAATTGTATTAATGGCCACATCAAATCCTTTATCTAAATAGCCAGTAATATTTTCCTTAGTTAGAAATTCAGGAATTGCTTCAATACGAGCATCTTGATTAATCTGCAATAACCTTTCTTTTGACGATTCAACTTTTAATTTACCAATATCGGTACGGATGTAATTCTGCCTGTTTAGATTTGAGAGTTCGACGTTGTCTCCGTCAATGATGCATATATTTTCAAATCCAAGCCGCAGAGCACATTCAGCTATAACGCTCCCTAAACCGCATCCACCAATCAGAATATGGAAGTTTTTTATTCTCTCCTGGGTTTCACCATTGATATAAAGATAATTTCTATTATACATATTCTATATTTTTGCTTGTGTAAAAGAATTTCTCGATTCCACGATGGTCGCAATAGATAGGAATGGTTTTAGAGCCTAGATATACCTTAGGAGAGCCTATTATTTTCGGATATAGGCCCAGAAAGTTAAGTTTAGAATATAACTTCTCATCACATTCACAGAAAAATATATTGGAACTATTTTCGAAAACAGGAAGCAAAGCATAATGCATCAAAAGCTTTAATATACTTAACCTCTTTTGGTTAAGATCTTTGTTTTTTCGGATCTTATCCTGATCAATAACAAATCGTCCAATATGAAATACTTCCCTTGGTTCAAAATTTAAACCATGAATGAAATACTTTAGGTCAACCATAAAGTCTTTTTCTATTGCCAGTACTGTTGAATAATTCCATTTTTGACATTTCACTGCCGCAATAATTTCACCCGTTCCATCGTAAATGCCATAAAATCTGGAATCTGGTAATGAAGCAACATCTTCCAGGTAAATTTTTTTTAACTCTTCTTGCGGAAAATAATGTTGATTAAGGTGGTGCTTATAATTAACATCTATTACCAGACTGCTTAGTTTTTTTAGTTCTGTCTTTCCTATTATTCTCCAAACAGAAAAAGCATCGAAATTCTTTACTAAATCTTTCATATCTCTTTATTTATTGTTAACATTAGCCAAGCTATTCATACTTTCTGGGTAATGAAATAGGATAAATGGATAAAGTTGAATATCAGTATTTAGGATTATGGACCGTAATATTTTTCATTTTTTTGAGCCTATTAAGGCAACCCGGTACATAGGAAGCGAAAACTATGCTCTAGTCGAAGGATATCTAAATGCGCTTAAAGCCATTTCGAAATTATGTGATCTGAGTTATTATATCATTGACTACTACCGGAAGAGTTTCTTTTACGTTTCTTCAAATCCGCTATTTTTAAGCGGGTATTCTCAGGAAGAGGTTTTAAAACTAGGGTACGATTTTTATGGAGTGAGTGTCCCTCAGGAAGATTTGTTACTCTTGTTCGAGTTGAATGAAGCGGGATTCAAATTCTTTTATGAGTTGCCAGTCGAAAGACGAGAGCATGCTACCATTTCTTATGATTTCATGCTAAAACATAAATCAAATAATAGTTTGGTAATGATCAACCATAAACTAGCACCATTACTTTTAACTGAAGATGGAAACATATGGATGGCTATCTGTTTGGTAACGCTTTCTTCAAGGAAGAGTTCGGGAGATGTTCACGTAATAATGCGAGACGACCGCGCACGCTATGATTTTAATAAGGAGGAGAAATTATTTAAGAAATCTGAGGTTAAAAAGCTTTCAAAAAAGGAGTCAGAGGTTTTAAAATGTATTGCCATGGGGTATAGTATGGATGGGATAGCATCTATAATGCATTTATCAGTTTCAACAATTAAAAATCATAAAACGAGCATCTTAAAAAAAATGCAAGTGGCGAATATTGCAGAAGCTGTTTTTAATGCTAGTAAACAGGGTATCTTATAAATTTTTGCTTTTGAATTAGCAGTTGTCAGAATTAGTTAATCTTTAAATTTGTTCTCGTAACCTTCCACTTTTTCTCGAATTTCTTCAATTTTCTTTTTATCCCTCGGATATTTAAAAATCCTTTCAAGTTTGAAAAGATTCTCAGAAGTAATTCCATTATTTAATTTGACGTAGCGGTATTTCAAATCATTATCCTTTAATTCACTGTACCTGTTAGATTGCCAAATATTGCAACCAAAAGAAAGTAAAATGACTAAAGCCATTGAGATCATTGTAATAGCAGCTTTGCTGTTTCTAAAGTCGATGCTAAAAACATGCTCTTTGCGAATAACCACATTTTGCTGAGATTTTATCTGGTTGATTTTTTCATCAATAGGTTTGATGGCCGATTCCATTTCAGTAATCGCTTTACTGAAATTCGCGTTGATCATATTTATTGAATTGGCAGCAATTTGTCCGAGGTTTTCAATTTGTCTTTTTGAAAACTGAGGCTGATTGAGCTTAACTTTCAATTCCTCGATTAGTGATATGAACTCCTCCGAATATACAGTTGAATCCGTTTGGTCGTCTGGAGTTGCATTTTTGTCCAGCTCATCTATTTTGTGTTTTAATTCTTCAAACAGGGTATAAACCGCCGAAGAATCCATTTTACTGCTTCCCATAAGTTGATTTTTAAATTGCTTATAATTGGTAACCTTTCTTCCTTTTTTTGCGAATCTTAGCTTCCGGCCTAAAAACTTCTTCCTGATTTTCATCATGGCCGGGTGGAAGGCTTAGTATATCGAATAGCCCACCCAATGCGGATGTGGTGCTTTCCACTATCGATGAAAATTCTATGGTATCCTGCCAGACAGGTTGTTCCGGTTGGTGCTTTTGAACCTGTTGTAATCTCTCGTTTTGCTGTAACTGGTAATTGATTTTAGAATAACTGCAAGCTCGGTCAATCTTTGAACCGTTAAACTCATACCCATTCTTTCCAAACCGGACTCCCTGGATTTTGTCTGTAGATCCATTATTTCGGAATTCGGTTTTAATCCCTGATTGGAGTAACTCTGCTTTTAATTCCTGCCAGTTCCGGCATTTAGATACCGCCGATTGCAGCGAATGATAAATTTCGTATTTGGTTTTATCCGGCTCTTTCAACCGGTGTTCTTTCACATTTTCTTTTCCTGAAGCAATATACAAGCTGTACTTTTTGGTAAGCTCCATACAAACTCTGGTATTGCGCAATTTTTCATTCTGGTCGGAGATCCGCTTCCCATTATTATCAATCCGGTTGATCACGATATGGATGTGCGGATGGTCGGTGTCGTGGTGCCGGGCAATGATGAACTGTGTGTCCCGGTATCCCATCTTTTCCATGTATTCCAGTGCCATACCAGCCATAAATTGATCGGTCAGCCTGTTTTTATCCTGGACAGAAAAGTCCAGCGAAATATGCGCCACCGGTTTTACTATTTTCGGGTTAAGCTTTTGCTGGACAACAAAACTTTGAATAATGGATTCTTTGTCCTTCAACCTTACTCCATCAGCATAAAGTAAATGAGAATGGTCTTTATCCAGAACATAGTTTACCACGCCACGAAACCCACGGCCTTGTATAATCTTAGCAATCATCTTCGATCATTTTGATTACGTTATCCAACCGTTCGTTCATAGAAAGGCATTGCCGGTGTACATCAGAATACCCGGCAGCATTTGCCCGGTGTGCAACCTGGTTAACGTTGTTGGCCATGCCGCTGAGTTGCCGGATATATCCCATCTGTTCCGATGTGAGGTGTTGCTTTACTACACTCGACCGGATACAAAGGCGGATAAACTCGCTGCGGTTAATTCCGGCATCACGAGCTTTGGCTTTTAAGGTATAGTATTCTTCAGTGTCCATCTTGATCGTGATTTTATAACCCTTCTTTTCGGCAGGTGCTTTGGGTGGCCTGCCACCAATATTCCTGTTTTTGATTGTTTTCATGCTTTGTATTTTCAATATTTAGATTAGACCGGCGGGATGTTTTTAGCCTCGCAGAGCAAGGTATCGGGCAGACCGATACACAAACTTGCTCCCCACTCAAACGGGATAGATTTGCATGATTAAGAATAATAATGAATAAGTTATCTGATTTTGTGCAGAAATATTTATTTCTATTCATTCCAGTTCATTCTTATTTATTTCGGTTCAGAATTATTTATAATTCGCTATTCTGCTTCAGGGTTACAGGTCTGGGCACAACACCAACTTACTCCCCGATAAAACCAATGATTGCCCGCCGGATTACGTTTTACCGTTTTAATCCCGGTTGTTTTAATTTTTGAGATAGATCCAGTGCTTTTTTCTTCTGGCAGAGGTAATCGTTCAGGTCATTGTGTTCCCGGTAAGTGGCAGACATATCTTTTACATTTTGTCCGCATTTTGCCTGAATCTCAAGGAAAGCCGAAACACCGGCTTGGTCATTGTCCAGATAGCAATACTTCTCTTTATAACTTGCTATGGTGTTGATTGATTTGGAAACGTTAGCTACGGAATTCAGGATGATGTAATCCTGCTTGTTTATGCTGCTGGGACCAGAAGTTTGTTTCTGTGCAATGGCCAGAAATGAAAGGTAGTCCATAAATCCCTCAAAAATGCAGCAGGAATCTTTCCCGTTCTGGATATGAGTGATTCCTTTGGGAGACAAAGTCCCCTGAAAGTACTTGTTTCTCAACTCAAATCCGCCCAGGTTATTTTCAAATCCAATGGCAAAATAGGATTTGTCATTGGTTCTGAAATGTACCTCTTTACAGGTTTTCATGGCAGAAACAACATGAATCTGCCGATCCTTCAGGTATTGAATTAGAGCTGGGTTTTCAAGCGGTTTAACCCGAATATCCTCAAAGCAAGGCAAATTCTTTTGCTGGCGAAAAGAAAACGAATGGGGCTTAATTTCCGAAGCTTTGCCCGATAAGATTTGAAGGGCTTGCGAAACATTGTCGGTTTGGTGTTGCTCCAGGATAAAGTTGATAATATTACCGCCTTTGCCCAGTCCGAAATCATACCACTGGTTTAACGCAAGGTTTATCTTGAATGAGGGTTCGGTTTCACTCCGGAAAGGAGAATAATACCAAAGGCTGTTCCCTTGCTTTTTGCAGGGAATTATCCCAATGGATTGCAGGTAATCTGCCATATCTATATTTTTTGCTTCACTGATATTCATGTTATTAAAGTTAAATGTTTGATTAATTGGATGAATGATTGTTGTATAGTGGTATTGACACATTGACGTGCTGTTGTATTGTTGTACCAACGTACTGATGTACCTATGCACCAACATGCCAATGGCCATACATACCGTCGTATTTATATCCGTATCTCTTTCTTTTGGCCAGCCTGATTATTTAATAACCCTGAAATGAAGTTTAGTTTAGCGGTTTAACCTAAACCATACCGGAACCCTGGTGCGATAAACCGGTTTAAACTGCTTAAACTGGTTTAGTTTGGTTTATTATATATACACCCAGACTAAACTAAACCGGTCAAAAGTGAAAATCGGGGTTAAACCGGTACGATTTATCGTCTTTGAGGATCATCCGTTTATTTTCCAGAAATACTTTCAATAATTTGGCTTTGTTCACTCCAAAAGAATAACCGACATGAGCATAGCTTTTTTGTAACTTATCGATCAGGCTGGAGTATGAGATCAGTTCTGCATCAGCAAACAGGTTTTCCAACGCTTCCATGTGCCTAGTCTCAGGAACTTCGAGATAATCGAAACCCTTTTGAGATGAAGCCTGCTTTACCTGGTAATCTTCCACCGGTTCCGGTAATCCAATGGCATTGATCCGGAAGGCGAAAGGGGTAAAATCTATATCCCGGATATACATGGCCGATACTGAACTGATGTCTTTGTCAAGCTCGTCTTTGGTTACCTGCAAAACGGTTTCAGCTTTGTTGTTCAGTTCAGTTCCCAGATGCCCGCGAGTATTGTCATCCCCTTTGTTCAGGTGTAGGACCGTGTGGATATGCACTTGCTGTTCGTCTGTCCATTGCATCAGTTTCGTAATCAAATCGGTCGATTCTCCCGGACTGTTGATGTCGTAAGCCAGATCACGGATTCCATCAATGATTACCAGTCCCAAACCTTCAGAGTGACAGATTGCTTCTTCGATGATGGCCAGCCGTATTCTCGGAGAATACTTCCGCAGGGAAAGGAACTCCAAAGAATCAGGTTGCTGGTCTGTCGGAAGATTGGCCAGTTTCAGGATTCGTTTCAAGGTTCTCAGGCAATGAAAAGCGCTTTGCTCGGTGTCTGCATACAGAATTCTGCGTTTACCTTCTGGCAGAGAGGCTGAATAATTCAACACCGTACTGTTGGATAAAGCCGCCGCAACAATAGCACAGACATTGAATGTTTTCTTGCTCTTGGCCTTACCGGTTGAAGCACTGAAATTTCCCAATGTACAGATGATTGAATCGTCTACCTTTACTATTACAGGCGGAGAAACAAACTCATCCGTTATTAAAAGCCGTGATTTTTGCCAAAGCTCGGTAAAGTCGATCACTGTGCCTGATTCCGGTTGTTTCGACTTTGACATTGCCTACTTCCTTCCACCAGATTTGCGCCCGGCAAGTTCAAGCGCCAATTCTGCATCGACAATAATCTTCCGGCCTATCTGGGTAATGGCTTTGTCGATCTTACCACTTTGCTTGATCCGGTTTGCTGTTGGAGTACTACATCCGAATAACCGGGCAATACCGGCAATACCATAGACGTACTTCTTTTGTGTGTTGGGAACTAGGGCTGCTGCCGATTGTACTTGTTTAGATTCCGAATTTTGCTGAAGAAATAGGAATTCTTCCCCTGTCATTTGCCAGATAGGCTTCTCTTTTAAATCTTTAATGTTCATATCAAATTAATTTTACGTGATACATAACGATAGCCGGCCGGTCTATCAAGTATGCCGCAATATTAATTTGAGTTTCCTGGAGTATCAGAGAATCGTAGTTTTAAGAAATTTTACTTATTGATATTCAATGATATACATAAAACACTTATAACGTAATTTCGTATTACGACCGTTGCGAGTTCATTAAAATGGATAGTTATGAAATACTATTTTGTATTCATTTAGAAACGGTACACGTCTTTTCCTTTCAAAGTTCTGCCCGATGGTGATATGATATCTGGATTCGAAAAACGTTTTTATTTTGGGGTCTTTGTTGGGGAGAAAATAGTTGTTGTCAAGCATTCCTGCCAAAAAGGTAACCAACCTTTTGATGTCTGGTTTCCCGTTTTCATGGGTTGAAATCCAACGGAGTTCCTTATTCTGGTTTTCTTCCTTCAGATATTTATCAGTGATGAGCCTTCTTTCCAGTATCAGGAACTTCTCAAACATTCTTGTCCTGAAAATCGCATCTGGTTCATCCACTTTATCTGTCTGGTCATTCTTAACTAAAATGCCATTGGAAATATTTTGTTTGACTGGTTTTATTTGATTCTCAGTAATCACATCCTTTTCAGGAATATAAGCATTAATGAATGTTGTAAGTTCCTTACTTAGTTGGTAAATGTCAGGGAAAAAATTTTCACAAAATGGAGCAATCCGGTTCCTTTCTTTTCTTTCTTCACCAGATAATTCGTTTAATTCCTTTCGTGTCTCATCAATCAGCATCTGCCTTTCTCCTTCCGTAGGATAAGGATATGTCTTTACCAGTTCCAAATCTTTTTCCAGTGAAACTCTTTTGTCTTGATAATACTGCAGGGATTGCTCGATCATCTTGTAAAAGATCAGATTTTCCAGGATTTCTTTATTCTTTTCAAAAAGGGATATGTTCTCCCTTAACAATACAAGCAATGGGATTGTAATAACTCTGGCTTTTTCAGAAGAACTGGCGAGAATAAGGTTTAAAAGATTAGTTTGGAAAATATTGGGTTCCTTGTGTTTATTATAGAATGAGAATAAGAATTCCTGAGAAGACAGATCTCCCGAATCAGGATTCTGAATCTTATTTCTGAGCAGACGATTAATCTCTTGCCAGGAAGAATATATATCTGAGAAATACTCGATAACGGATTGAATGTTTTGAAGTTGTTCCATTCTTTACAATTATTTTAAGTAATAACCTCCGTTTTTCAATGCCCGTAAAAATTCTCGGCATTGGAGAAGAAACTCCCTAATATTGCTCATTATAGTATTTTAGGTGTTAGAGTAGAAGATAAGAAATCACGTATATAGATGTGCTCTACTCCATCGTAACTATTCTCAAAAGAACGTTCTCCTGAAACAACAATTTTAGGATAATTATCTTTGATTCTTAACAAGTTGCCAAATTCTCGGGCAATTGTTTCAGGACTCGATAACTCGATTGCCACCTGGACATACAATGTTTCTCCACCTCGTGTACAAACAAAATCTATTTCTTCGGTAGATAGTGCACCTACCTTAACATCATAACCGCAAAATAGAAGATGATTGCAAACATTGTTTTCCAATCGTTTTGCTCTGTCCTGCGGTTTATATCCTGCGACTGCGTTCCTGATACCCATATTCTCGAAAAAATATTTTTCTCCGCGCTCAAACAGCTTCTTTCCGACAATATCGTAACGGCCTATCCGATGCACTACAAAAGCTTCCGCCAGTGAATCTGCATATTCCGAAACCTGATTGGGTGATATTTTGACTTGCTGACTTTTGAGAAAATCACTTATACTGTTTGACGAAAAGAGGCTGCCGACATTATTTGCCAAAAAACGGATGAGTTGTTCGAGAAATGCGGTGTTCCGTATCTTCTTACGCTCTACAACATCGCGCAATATGATTGTTGAATATACGCTGCTGATATACTCCATAACTATCGATTCTTCCAATGGCAGATGTATCAGATAAGGCAAACCACCGAAATGGAAATATTTCTCAAGAGAATTATCGTCATTAGATAGTTTGTGAAAATTCAAAAATTCAAGATATGATAAGCTGTAAATTCTAAATTCCACATAACGGCCTCCAAGTTCATTTGCCAAATCACTCGAAAACATCTCGGAATTGCTGCCTGTGATATAAATATCGTTATTGTCGTCCAATGCAAGTGAACGAATGGTTACTTTGAAGTCTGCAATTTCCTGAATTTCATCAATAAAAATGTAATTTTTTCTATCGCTAATCAATTTTTTTGAGATATAATCATACAGCTCCCGATAAGAAACGACATCTATAAATTCAATATCTTCTTTATTGATGTAGATAATATTGGCATTTTTATCCTCATTTTTAATCAGCTCGATAAGTTGGAACAATATAAAGCTCTTTCCCACACGGCGATGACCTATCATTACTTTAACAATCGGGGTACGCATGAAAGGTTTTATCCTCTCGATATAGGTATCTCTGCGATGCAGTACACTTGGAAATTTAGCCATGCTGTTTTTTTTAAATACGATTACAATACAGCACAAATGTATAGAATATTTTAATCATATCTATAATACCACAAAAATAGTGACTTTATTTGATTTGTGATTTAAATCAAAGTTGGTTAAACTTCTCCATTGCACTGGCTTTTATATCATCAGCTATATCAATATAGGGTTTCATCGCTTTGTAGTCGCTGTGCCCCGTCCATTTCATTACAACCTGTGGTAGGATACCCAAGGATAAAGCATTGCAAATAAATGTCCTTCGTCCGGCATGAGTACCCAGAAGTGCATGCTTTGGAGTAACTTCATCTATCCGTTGATTACCTTTATAATAAGTTTCGCCTACTGGCTCATTTATTTCGGCTAACTCGGCCAACTCTTTCAGGTAGTCGTTCATTTTCTGGTTGGTAATTACCGGTAGAACTTTATTATTCTCAAAATGAACATCTTTGTACTTTTCCAATATTGATTTACTGTGGTTATTCAATTCAATAATCAGGCTATCAGCCGTTTTGACTGTTGTTATTTCTATATGATTATCTTTAATATCACTCGTTTTCAGGTTATACACATCAGAGTACCTTAAACCCGTGAAGCAAGTAAACAAAAACACATCCCGAACCCGTTCCAAATATTGTTTTGTTACAGGAATTTTATAATTGCGAAGTTTGTTCAGCTCATCCCAAGTCAAGAAAATCACCTTCTTTTGGGTATTCTTCAGTTTGGGGTTGAATGATTCAAAGGCATTGTTATTGTGATGGCCTTTCTTTAGTCCCCAACGAAGAAACCATTTGATTAAACTGATTTGTTTGCCAATAGAACTGTTTCTCATATCCTTCTTATCACGAAGATAATTTACAAATTCAATCAACCCGGAATCGTTCAACTCCTCAAATGTAAGGTTTGAATTGAATTTGGTCAAATGAGTTTTTAATGCTGCGAATTTTTTGTAGGTAGCATCTGTCCAGTTGTTTTGCGTACCACATTCTTTTAGAAATTCATCGAAAACATTCATGAAAGAAGCTTTCGATATTTGAGGTTCCGTTTCATTGGAAATGTCTTTTCTACATTTCTTATTGAAGGTGCTTTTAAGTTGTTCCGGGGTTGGTATGGTATCTGCTACTTCAAAAGCTTTAAATATTTCCTGAATATCTGTATAATATTTTAATAAATCAGCGTTGATTTCAGAAGAGCTTTGTTTAAGTTTGTTGGTACAACCGTTCTTTACTCGTTGCTTGTCTGCTTCCCATTTTAATGTATCTATTCTGTAACCTGTGCTAAAATCTATCCGGGTTCCACCATAAATTACTCGCATCCGAATGGGAACATTATCTGTGACCAACAAATTGTTATTTTTTCTTCTTTCAAGGGTGAAAATGATGTTGCGTTTGATATTCATATTGGGGTATGATTAAAATTACACCCAAATATACACCCAATATTTAATATACCTAAGGATATTTAGAGATATTTAACTTAAATAAAAATGATTTAATGTACTTATTTATAGCTATTTGATATTTTATGAAATTTTATGACGATTATTAAATAAGTCCCGGTGGGACTACTAAAATACCGCTTAACTAATTGATAGTTAAGCGATATTATTTTTTTAAAGCGAAAATAAAAGCAAATATTTTGCAATACTCCTTGATTTTTAAGGTTTTTAAATCATTTTCATTTCCGTTTTCTGCCATTTTTTTTGATCCTTGAGCTTCAAAAATCGTTTTCCGGATTATTTTTATCCAAGTGCTTGAAAATAAAGGAACAACAGAATCAAATTTCAAAATGAATTTGATTCTGTGTTGTTTCACCCGAACCCTGCCTGCGGAATTGGAAGAAAACATCTGGAAATTTACGGAAATATGAATTCAGTCCTGATACAAAAAAGTCCGGGCTTTCAATGGCTTTAAAATCGACTTTAGAAAAGTTTGGCCATGTTTGGGGTTTGCAAGGCATGATAATGCAAAA
>JANXYV010000220.1 GCA_025355875.1 Prolixibacteraceae bacterium
TGCCGATATACATAATTGTTCAAATTTGCACTTGGGTGCAAAGGAACAAAATTCAAAAGGGCGACAAGGTTTTGATAGGTTAAAATGCTATATATAAAATAGATATGAAGAATATTAACAAAAATTAATAGACACTAGTGAAATAAGTATTCATTTAAATCGTAAAATGAGAGAAAACCGTCATTAGTAGTTTCCGGTTTTTCTTCCATAATCCTCACCAAATCTATTTTCACCAGATCAGGCAATTCTTCGATTCGCTTCTTGATGTCTTCAATGTTATCATGATTAGGATCAATCAATCGAATAGGAGTCATGAACTTGGCATAGCTTCCAATCATTTGTGGAGCAAATACTACCAGATGATCTAAATCGATGCAAATTACTTTGGTCAATTCTGTGACTTGATTGCCTGATGGGGCAATATAGATCCGATAGGGTATCTGATCGTAGTCATCCACCGCAACAACCTTATATTGGTTCAATAAATAACTAAATGTATTCAAACTCATGATTGTTTTTCCTCCTTTAGATTATAATTCAGCAAAAGAATGACTGCTTCCTGAACCCGACGGGCTATATCCTGACGGTCTTGCTCAATATAGCGTTCCTTGTAATCAATAATCAAACTGTCCAACTTTTCACCGCTTTCGACAATCTTCTTTAAAATTTCAATTTTTCGTTTCATAATAGTTGCATCCCATTCTGACGAACCGGGGTCAAAAACAGTTCGCAGCGTTCTGTGATTCCATAAACGACCTTGGGAGAAAATCTTGTCCATGCGTGCTTCGTAATCAATTGGTTCTGTCATTTTGGTTTATTTATGTGGTTAAAATTCAGGCATTATTTGAATATTATTTTCCCTTTCGTATATCCATAATTGTTTCTGACTACCAATACTACCTTTTTAAAGTTGGCATACTCATTACAATACCGCGTTTCGATGTAATATTTAGTTCGGTAGATCTGGTAAATATTACTGCCCTTTCTGGTTATTTCAACAATCGAAGTTCCTTCTTTCATTTTGTAAGGTACTAAAATCAGCTTCACATCTTCCAGTTTTTCCGCATTAGTAATCACTTTCTCTCCATTATCAAGTTCAACAGCTTCGTAGAATTGTTTCACTTCATATTCAGTACCTGCTAAGTTCAAATCAGATATTTGGAAGGAGCCCAGAAAGACAATTGCAATAAAGGATAATACTGTTGTCATTTTCGTCTAATTAAAACTAACTGTCACAAAACTATTGTCCCACTATGCCAAAACTTGACCCTCAATCATTTTTATACAGATTTTGAGCTTCGGCCAGCATTTCTTCCATCTCGTTCTTCAGACTAATCGGTTTTACAACCTTTGCCTGAGTTGACATCATCAGCAGCCGTTGCCGCAACTCGAAGTTGATCCCCATTTTGTAGCTTAATACCATCGTGTCGGCGGTTTCGCTGACGACTTTTTGGGAGTTGTGCAACGGCAATGTTTTCAGCAGGTTGCCCATGTAAAAAGTACAAGCCAGCTCAATTTCTTCCGGTTTGCCAACCTCCGAAATGTTGATTCCGATGATATTCCGAAACAAGGAATGAATGTCGATTTTCGGGTCTTTTTTAAAGCGTTTTCCCGAATCCTGCAATTCCACAATGCGGTCGAGCCCAAAAGTTCTGATTTCACGGGTATCACTCAAAATACCAATTACATACCATCGGTTCAAATATTCGCGAAGCAGGTAAGGCTGGACTAAATATTCCTTTTCCGTCTCCCCATCAAACCGCTTGTATTTCAAATTGATTTCCGATTGCTGTTTGATTGAAAAGGCAATATCGCGAATAAATTGTAGTCCTTTGAACGAATTGTAATCTTCAAAATCCATGATTTCAGCAATATTCGAACCTTCCTTCAGGTAGCTTTTCAGCAAATCCATGTTTTGAGAGAATTCAAGCAACTTCAGGAAATAGGGAAAAGTTTGCTCGTCATTTTCAAGAAAGTATCCACGCTGATAGGATGAATACTTAATATGGACACCAAATTCGGCGCGTAAACTTTCAATATCACGTTTCAATTGCCGTTCCGAAACTTTGATTCCGGAATCAGTAATTCTATCGAGCATTTCAGTAATTGTTGGGAATTTTGATTTTTCAAGCAGTTGCAAAACTTGCAGGTATCGTTTGATTTTGGCTTGGTAGGACATGGAAAATTAGCTGTAGTTTATGTCCAATAAAAGTAAGATTTTATCTTCTAAACAAAAGCAAGGAATCTCTTTTGTGAACAATGTTATTTTATCCTCGATAAATTGTGAGTTCAAACTCCCTTCTCCTTTGGAGAAGGGTTGGGAATGAGGCTTTTGTTCTTCCTACAGCGAGTTCCTTCGGATAAACTGAAACGGGCTTTTGATGCGTTCAAATTTTTTGGTGAGGATCATTTGGGCAGCCAATTGCCCAATGGCTTCGTGATTGGTTGAGATGGTGGTTATCCCGTCGCACAAAATTTCTTTGACCGGATTTTCGTTGTATGCAACCACACCGCAGTCTTTTCCAAGCGTCCAGTTCTTTTGTTTGATGCGGCGGATAAAAGCATACAAATCTTCGTCAGAAACAATAATGTATGCCTCGCCATGCCTGATTTCTGCATCTTCCATCCGGTCGATGATGGAATGATTCAAACCGTGAATCTGGCAAAATATCTTAAATCCGCGAACGATATATGGCGGATAAAATTCTGACTGAGGAAAAACTAAATTCAGGCGGCTGTATTTTTGTAACAGATCGAGACCAATTTTCAGGGCAGACTGAATATCCTGATCGTATTCCTGGTAAACCACCGGATAATCTTTCAGCTCGTCCAGAAAACGATCGACAATCAGAACTTTTTCGCGGGGAATTTTTCTGATCACTTCGCCGATGCTGGCATTTTCGTTCCGAAAATGCGGAAGGATCACAAAATAATCGTAATTGTGCAGGTTGTTACTGATGATTGATTCAAATTCATCGAGATCGTAATTGTATATAGCCACATCGACACTGGCTTTGTTCCCCATGGTTCTGACAAATGAATAATAAATGCTGCGTTTATAGTTGCTGAGTTTGTTGAAGATCAGGCAGATTTTAAGTTTTTTGCCCACATTCACCTGATTGACGTAATATCCTTTTCCGCGCACAGCAAGCAGAATCCCTTTTTTCTTCATATGCACATACGCTTTCTCAACCGTATCTCTTGAAAGAAGCAACTCTTCGCTGGTTTCGTTGATCGACGGAATCCGCTGACCCTGTTTGAAAATACCAGCTTCAATATCGGAAATAAACAGTTTGACGACCTGTTTGTATTTGGGGATTTCCGACTCCGAATCAATTTTAAGGTTATTCAGCATAGCGTTCAATTGAATGCCCGAAATTACAAAAAAAGGCAAACTGAGTGTCTGCCTTTTGAAAGTAGAGTTCATATATTGTTGCGGGTTGTGAGTTAAAACAAACCCGTGACCCTTATTTCACAACACTTTTTACTGCGACTGACCACTGATCACTTTTTCAGTCCTGCCAGTTTCTTCCGAAGCAGTTCAGGTATTTCAGCCGGTTCTTTTGCAACAGGGACTCCTGCCCGGTTGAATGCGGCAATTTTTTCTTCTGCAGTTCCCGATCCGCTCGAAATGATAGCGCCTGCATGTCCCATCCGTTTCCCCGGAGGTGCCGTTTGTCCGGCAATAAAAGCAACCACTGGTTTGGTCATTTTTTCGTGAATGAATTGGGCCGTTTGTTCTTCTGCATCACCACCGATTTCCCCGATCAATACCACCGCAATGGTGTCAGGGTCATTTTCGAAACGTTCGAGAAGATCGATGAAATAAAGTCCGGCAACAGGGTCGCCGCCAATCCCAACGCAGGTAGTTTGGCCAAAATCGTTCAGGGTGAGCAGGTTCACAACCTCGTAGGTTAATGTACCGCTACGTGAAATGAACCCGATGTTTCCTTCCTTGAAAATCATGGCCGGTAATATCCCGACCAGCGATTGTCCCGGAGTGATCAGCCCCGGGCAGTTTGGACCAATCAGAAGAGTGCCGTTTTGTTTCAGGATAGGCGTGATCCGGATCATGTCCTGAACGGGAACGCCTTCGCTGATGGCGACAACCAGTTGAATTCCTGCTTCCGAAGCCTCCAGGATGGCATCTGCTGCATAGGCTGCTGGTACAAAAATGATGGAAGTATTTGCTCCAGTAGCTTTTACTGCATTTTCAACCGAATTGAAAACAGGAATGCCTTCCACCGTTTCGCCTTCTTTGCCCGGTGAAACGCCGCCAACGATGTTTGTGCCGTATTTACTCATCAAACCTGTGTGAAATTTGCCATCGCGTCCGGTTATTCCCTGGACAATTAGCTTGGTATCTTTATTGACTAAAATGCTCATTTTTTTGGATATTGATTATTGATTATTGGAAATTCAAAAGGAAAAAGGAAAGAGGAATCATGAAAAAGGAAATGAAGAACTTTTAAGTTTCCCCTTTCCTCTTTCCCCTTTTCCCTTTCCCCTTTTCCCTTTCCTATTTATGTTTGCTTAACTCAATTGCTTTTTGGGCTGCTTCGCTCATCGAACTGACAGTGGGTAGTCCGGTTTCTTTCAGCAGGGCCAAACCTTCAGCAGCATTGGTTCCTGAAAGTCGCACCACGATGGGTATTTCAGTCATCAGAACTTCAAGTGCTTTGATCAGTCCTTTGGCCACATCATCGCAGCGGGTAATTCCGCCGAAAATGTTGATCATCACGGCTTTTACATTTTTGTCGCCTAGAAGGATATTCATGGCGTCAATTACCTTTTGCGGGTTCGAACTTCCGCCAATATCGAGGAAATTGGCCGGCGAACCACCATACAATTTGATCATATCCATGGTAGCCATCGCCAAACCAGCGCCATTCACCATGCAGCCAATGTTTCCATCCAACTTAATATACGACAATCCTTTTTCATTGGCCGCAATTTCCTGGAGTTCTTCGGCATCGGGTTCGCGCATGGCCAGTATTTTAGGTTGACGATAGAGCGCGTTGTCATCGAAAGTCATTTTACCATCAATGGCAAGCACTTCGTTGTCCGTTGTTAGAATGAGCGGGTTGATTTCGGCCAGGGTAGCATCGGTTTCGATATATAATTTGTACAATTTGGTCAGAATAGCAGCCGCTTTTTGGGCATGACTGATATTCCCAAACAGTTGCATCGCGATATTCCGGGCCTGAAAATCAAGAAGACCGGTGAGCGGATTGATCGGGTATTTGATAATTTTTTCCGGATTTGTTTTGGCAACTTCTTCAATTTCAACACCGCCTTCAGCGCTGGCCATCAAGGTTACCGATTTGGTGTTCCGATCGTTGGTAAACCCGACATAAAATTCTTTTTCGATGTCAGCGGCTTTGGTAACCAATACTTTTTCGACAGTAAAACCTTTTATGTCCATTCCGAGGATTTGTTTTCCGGCAGTAACGGCTTCCTCTACATTGCGGGCCAGTTTCACCCCGCCTGATTTGCCACGGCCACCCGTTAAAACCTGCGCTTTCACCACGGTCATACAGTTCAGTTCACGTGCTGCATTTTCAACTTCGCGAACAGTATAACATAAAATACCATCGGGAACAGGAATGCCATAATTCCTGAAAATTTGTCTGGCTTGATATTCATGAATCTTCATTTCAAGATAATTTAGTTCAAGTTTGATTTTTTTTACCTAAGAACAGTTTAAACGCGGTTTGGTTCTGAAACCGGAAAAGAAAGGCTGAAGGTAAAAATTAAAGATGAAAACCTTCCATATTTAATCTTTTTGTATAGAAAGATTCTGCAACAGGATCTATTTTTTCCTTTACTTTTGACAATTCCAAGAGATAAAGACATTTTTCAACTCAATGGAAACTGGTTTGAACGATCTGATAAGTTTATCGATCTTTCAGAACAATGATTTATCCGGCAAAACAGTATTCAATACGAATTTAGGGAGGCTTTACAATGAGGATTTTAAAGGAACACAGCATCGGATTGGTGATAGATATTCAGGAACGGCTGGTTCCGGTGATTAAAGAAAACGAACAGTTGGTTGAAAACTGCCGCAAACTCATCATGGGATTGCAGATATTAGGATTGCCTTTGCTGGTTACCCAGCAATATACCAAAGGTTTGGGCAATACAATCACCGAGATCAAATCGCTGATGCCGGATTTTCATTTCATCGAAAAGAAGGATTTCAGTTGTTTTGGTGAGACTGTTTTCGCTGAAAAACTCGCTAATTCAGGAGCCAAAAATGTGATTATCTGTGGAATCGAATCGCATGTTTGCGTGCTGCAAACTGCGATTGATCTGAAAGAAGCCGGGTATATTCCGGTGGTGGTAATGGATTGTATTTCATCGCGTTCGTTCGATTCGGTGGATATAGCCATGGAGCGTTTTCGCCACGAAGGAATTCTGATGACTTCGCTGGAATCCATTCTGTTTGAACTGACCCGTAGTGCCGCAGCATCTGAATTCAAAGAAATTTCGAAATTAGTGAAATAGGAATTTGGTTAGAAACATTGCATGCAACCTCTCTGCAACCTACCGGATCGTTGTTTTTAATTATCTTTTGATTAAACGATTTGAACAATTTTTAGTCAGATATGAGTTCAAAAAAAACCTTTTCAAAAATCTACTTATCATGAAAAAACCAATCCTTCATTTTATCCTTTTTACTTTTTCACTTTTCCTTTTTTCTTCTGTTTCTTATGCGCAGCTTAAACCAGCTGATTATACAAGCAATTGGCCTGAATGGCGTGGCTTGTACAACACTGGTGCAGTGAATGGTGGAAATACTCCGGTTGAATTCAGTGAAACCAAAAACGTGAAATGGAAAATTGAAATTCCGGGGAAAGGCCACGCTACTCCGATTATCTGGGGAAATCAGATCATTATCCAGACCGCAGTGCCCACAGATAAGAAAGTTGAAAAAACCGATGCTGCCACAGCGGCAAATCCAATGTCACCTACCCAAACTGATCTGGTACATCAATTTACAGTCATTTCGGTGGATAAGACTTCAGGAAAAATAAACTGGAAGAAAGTGGTTAAAGAAGAATTGCCCATCGAACGCACGCACGAACTTGGAAGCTGGGCTTCAAATTCGCCGGTTACCGATGGTGAAAACATATTCGCATTCTTTGGTTCGCGCGGATTGTTTTGTCTGGATATGAAGGGCAACGTAAAATGGGAACGAAATTTTGGACAAATGGATATTGTAGCCAGTTTTGGTGAAGGAAGTTCTCCTTCCATGTCAAAAGACAAGGTTTTTATACAATGGGACCATCAGGGAAAATCATTTCTTTTCGCATTAGATAAAAAATCAGGGAAAGATGTTTGGAAAGCTGAACGCGATGAGATTACTTCATGGGCAACTCCGCTCGTGGTGGACGTCAATGGAAAAACACAGGTGATCACCAGCGCCAGCAATAAAGTAAGAAGTTATGATGCTGAGACTGGCCAAATTGTTTGGGAATGCACCGGAATGACCAAAAATGTGATCCCTAACCCAATGTATGCCGATGGTATTTTATACATTCTGAGTGGATTCCGTGGAAATGCAATCAAGGCAATTGATTTGGCAAAGGCAACGGGAGACATCACCGGAAATTCGGCGATTCTGTGGGAATACAATCAGGATGCACCTTACACACCTAGTGCTGTGCTAATGGATGGTAAATTATACTTTCTAAAAGGGAATAATGGTATCATGACTTGCCTGAATGCCAAAGATGGAAAAGTAATCTACAGCAACCAGAAAGTGGAAGGAATTACCAATATTTTTTCGTCTCCAACAGGAAATAAAGACAAAATATATATTGCCGCAGTCAATACAGTAGCAGTGGTAAAAGCAGGTGAGAATTTCGTCCAGACAGCTAAAAATACACTTGATGATACCTTCGAAGCTTCTCCGGTAATCGTTGGAAATGATCTCTTCCTGAGAGGTGCCAAATATTTGTATTGTATTTCTGAGAAATAAAATCCGTGAATTTTGAGCCCTGAATCCATTTCAGGGCTCAAAATTTTAAATTCCTCTTTTCCGGTAATCAGCCGGCGACATCCCCATCACTTTCCGGAAAACCCGTGAAAAATAGAACTGATCTTCGAAACCCATTTCGCGGGCGACATCTGCAATCATTCTTCCTGAATTGTCGAGCAGGCGGCAGGCGCGCTGTATACGGAGTTGTATAAAGTAATCGATGGGCGAGTGGCCAGTTCGGTTCAGGAAAAGCCGAGAATAATGCGATGCCGATAAATTGGTTTCGTCAGTAATTTCTTCTAGTTTTAGTTTTCGGGTCAGGTTTTCGAGCATAAAGTTGACGCTTTGAGCCACCGGATCCTTTTCGCCCGATTCTTTGACAAGCCTGAACTGGCTCAGATGGATGAATGAAGCCAGCAAATGTGGCAAGCAGAGGTTCACATATTCCAATGTTTCGATGCTGAATCCACGGTCGAGGTTGCGGAATATTTCCGAAAACAGATCGAGCCGGTCGTTGATTCGTGAAGTTTTTCCCCGATCGATGGCAATACTTTGACCCGAAAACCGGGTAAAGAGTCCGGCTTTTGATCCTGAAAAATGGATCCAGTAAATCGACCATGGATTTTTCTCATCTGAACGGTAAGCATGTGGAACAGTTGCCGGAATAATAAAAAAATGATCTGCTGAAAGTAAATGGGTAGTTTCCCCAATGCGTATTTCGCCATGACCGTCGATGCAATAAATCAGGATAACCTGGTCACTTCCCTGATCGCGTTCGCGGTAATGATGCCTCGCTTTTGGATAATAGCCAATATCGGTGAGATAAAGATCAGCAATGATTGGGTTTTCTTTCAGAATGGTGCAGATTTTCGCTGGAAGTACAAAGCTGATCTGTCCCGGAAATCCTTCTTCTTTTTTCATCTTTTTATTGTCTGATGATTAGCTGTATAATCAATGTGACTCCTTATTCAGTATAGTTTAGGATTAGGAATATTGCGCAAAAGTACTTTAAAAACAGTTTATACAGATATTTAAAAAGGAAATTTCATGGATTCAAGAGATGATCAGATAATCCATAAATTCATCAAATATTTCATTTCGTTTACACCGATTGTGTTCTATATTTGTTCAACTAAATTCTGAACTTGTGAGCAAATCAAACTTCAACAATCGCTTTATTTTGGGCATCACCCTGGTTTCGGCCATGGGCGGGCTTTTATTTGGTTACGACTGGGTCGTCATCGGCGGCGCCAAGCCGTTTTATGAACGGTTTTTCGATATTACCAATTCTCCATACATGCAAGGCTGGGCCATGAGCAGCGCCTTGATTGGCTGCCTGGTTGGTGCTTTGTCTTCCGGGTATTTTTCTGATCGTTTTGGCCGAAAGCTGCCGCTGATCGCGGCTGCAGCGCTGTTTACCATAGCGGCCATTGGTACCGGAGCAGTCAACCAGTTTACCCCTTTTATCATTTTCCGCCTGATCGGTGGGTTGGGAATCGGCCTGGCATCAGCTATTTCGCCTATGTACATTGCCGAAATCTCGCCGGCCGAAATGCGCGGTCGACTGGTTTCAATCAATCAGCTTACCATTGTGATTGGTATTTTGGCTGCACAGGTCGTCAATTTTCTGGTTGCAGATAAAGTCCCTGCAGGTGCATCCAACGAGTTTATCCTGAATTCGTGGAACGGGCAAACCGGCTGGCGCTGGATGTTCTGGGCAGGAACTATTCCCGCCATTTCCTTTTTCATTTTTTCTTTTTTCATTCCCGAAAGTCCACGTTTCCTGGCCAAATCAGGAAACTGGAAAGCTGCAAATGCCATCCTGGAAAAGATTGGCGGAAAAAAACATGCCATTCAGGAACAAAAGGAAATTGCGGAAACCCTTCAGGGAACCGATTCGAAAATCGACTGGAAAGTGTTGCGGTCAAAGAAGCTTCGTCCGGTCCTGGTTCTTGGGATTGTTCTGGCTGTTTTCCAGCAATGGTGCGGCATCAACGTCATTTTTAACTATGCCGAAGAAATTTTCACCTCAGCAGGTTATTCGGTGGGCGATATGCTTTTCAATATCGTGATTACCGGAACGGTAAACCTCATATTCTGCGTGTTAGCCATGCGCATGGTCGACAGCTGGGGTCGCCGCAAACTGATGCTGCTGGGTTCTATCGGTCTGGCAACCGTGTACCTGGCTTTAGGTACCAGTTATTTTTTTGAACTGAAAGGCCTGGCCATCCTTGTTTTGGTGATGGTGGCCATTGCGACCTACGCCATGACCCTGGCACCGATCACCTGGGTTATTCTTTCTGAAATTTTTCCGAACAGCGTCCGTGGAACGGCAATGGCCATTGCAACTACCGCTCTTTGGATCGCCTGTTTCGTGCTGACCTACACTTTTCCAATCCTGAATAAACTGCTCAAAGCCAGCGGAACCTTCTGGCTTTACGGACTGATATGTCTGGCCGGATTCCTGTTTATCCTGAAAAAGCTTCCGGAAACGAAAGGAAAATCACTGGAAGCGATTGAAAAAATGTAAGGGCCTCCCCCAAACCCCCTCCAAAAGAGGGGGCTTAAAAACCACGTTAAGATGAATTCATCGTTTATTGAAGAATTAACTAAAAACCATAGCGCTTCTTTAAGCCTCCCCCCTCGGGGAGGTTTGGAGGGGCTTAAATTTCATTTTATGAAACTCAAATTATTCCTTTTCGCTATTTTTTCGGTATTCTTGTTCGCTTGTCAAAAACCGGCAGTTCATCAGAAAATCGACCTTTCCGGAACCTGGAAATTTGCCATGGATCCTTCCGACAAAGGTATTCCTGGAGCCTGGTTCAATCAGGATTTAAAGGATACCTTAAGATTGCCTGGCTCACTGGCTTCGAATGGGAAAGGTGACGAAATCACGCTGAAAACCCCATGGATTGGGCAAATTGTGGACAGCTCGTTCTATAAAAAACCTGAATATGCCAAATGCCGTGAACCCGGAAATATTAAAATTCCGTTCTGGCTGCAACCGGTGAAATATTACAAGGGAGCAGCATGGTACCAGAAAGAGGTCACCATTCCTGAAGACTGGAAAGGTCAGTATGTAGGTTTGTTCCTCGAACGCTGCCACTGGGAAAGCCGTGTTTGGGTCGATGGCCAGGAAGTTGGCCTTCGTAATTCGCTGGGAACTCCGCATCAGTACGATCTGACCAAAAACCTGAACCCGGGCAAACACAAGCTGACCATCTGCATCGACAACCGGGTGAAAAACATCGATCCGGGAGTGAATTCGCACAGCATTTCAGATCATACCCAAAGCAACTGGAACGGCATCGTCGGACAAATGTACCTCGAAGCACGGCCAACGGTCAATATCCGGAACATCCAGGTTTTTCCTGATGTTCAGAACAAAAAAATCGTGGTAAAAGTGAAGGTTCAGGATCCGAAAGGAAAAGCGGTTGCGGCCAGTCTGAATCTGAAAATCAAGGAAACAGGAAAAGGGAAAGACGAAAATTTTGAATTGAAACTGGGCGAAAATATTTTGGAATTGACCCTCGATATGGGTGCTGACGCTAAACTATGGAATGAATTTCATCCGAATTTGTACACGCTCGAAGTCAGCCTGAAAAATCAAACTTCCCGAGAAACCGATATTCAATCTGCCACTTTTGGGATGCGCGAATTTAAAACTTCAGGAAGACAAATTCTGGTCAACGGTCAACCGACTTTTTTGCGCGGAACGCTTGAATGCGCCATTTTTCCGAAAACCGGTTATCCGGCAACCGATACCACCGAATGGCTCCGGATTTTCAGGGTTTGCCGCACTCACGGCCTCAACCACATGCGTTTTCATTCCTGGTGCCCGCCTGAAGCCGCTTTCGAAGCTGCCGACCGCACCGGTTTCTATCTGCATGTGGAATGCTCATCGTGGGCCAACCAATCAACTACCATCGGCGACGGAAAGCCATTCGACAAATATTTGTACGACGAAAGTCAGCGCATGGTCGATCAGTATGGAAACCATCCGTCGTTTTGCATGATGGTTTACGGGAACGAACCCGGTGGTGCCAATCAGGTTCCTTTCCTGACCGAATTTGTGAAATTCTGGAAAGCAAAAGACAGCCGGCGGATTTACACTTCCGGAGCGGGTTGGCCAAACCTTCCCGAAAACGATTATTTGAGTACAGCAGAGCCGCGCATTCAGGGCTGGGGACAAGAACTGAAAAGCATCATCAATGCCGAAGCTCCGCGAACTGATTACGACTGGTCAGCTTATAATTCCAGGTTTCCGCAGCCGGTGGTCAGCCACGAAATCGGGCAGTGGTGCGTGTATCCGAATTTCAAAGAGATTCCAAAATACGATGGCGTCCTGAAACCACGGAATTTCGAAATTTTTCAGGAAACACTGAAAGATCATGGCATGGCACAACTAGCTGACAGCTTTTTGCTGGCTTCCGGAAAATTGCAGGCGCTTTGCTACAAAGCTGACATTGAAGCAGCCTTGCGCACGAAGGATTTTGGTGGTTTTCAGTTGCTCGATCTGCACGATTTTCCAGGACAAGGAACTGCCTTAGTCGGTGT
>JANXYV010000067.1 GCA_025355875.1 Prolixibacteraceae bacterium
GCAACGGGTAGCGTTGTTTTGAGTGGCTTACCATCCAGCGGAACCTGGACTTTGACCCGAAGTCCGGGAAGCACCACTACCGGAACCGGAACGAGCACTACGATTTCTTCACTTGCAGCCGGAACCTATACTTTCACGGTAACCAACGCTTCGGGCTGTGTTTCGCCAGCCTTGGCCAATGTGGTTATCACGGCACAACCATCATCACCCACAGCTCCAACAGTAGGAGTGATCACCCAACCGACCTGTGCTTTGGCAACGGGCAGTGTTGTTCTGAATGGCTTACCAGCCACCGGAACATGGACTTTGACCCGAAGTCCGGGAGGGACCACTACCGGAACTGGAACCAGCTCCACGATCAGTTCACTATCTGCAGGAACCTACACCTACACTGTAACCAATGCTTCGGGCTGTATCTCACCAGCCTCGGCCAATGTGGTGATCACCGCACAACCATCTTCGCCTACAGCTCCAACAGTAGGAACGATCACTCAACCAACTTGTGCTTTGGCAACGGGCAGCGTTGTTCTGAATGGCTTACCAGCCACTGGCACCTGGACAATCAATCCGGGAAACATTTCAGGCACCGGCACAAGTTCTACAATCAGCTCACTTGCAGCAGGAACCTACACATACACGGTGACCAATGCTTCGGGCTGTATCTCGACAGCTTCAGCCAATGTCGTTATCACTGCACAACCGTCTTCTCCTTCAGCCCCGGTAGTTAGCAACATTACCCAGCCAACCATTGCATTACCGACTGGGAGTGTCGTCTTAAGTAGCTTGCCTGCAATTGGCAATTGGATAATTAATCCGGGAAATATTTCCGGAACCGGCACGAATTTTACATTAAGCTCGCTTTCTCCAGGAACTTATAACTTTTCAGTAACCAATTCTGCCGGTTGTATATCAGCACAATCAACGAATGTACTTATCAACAGTCAACCAATAGCGAACTCTGGTGCAGATCAATCTGTCAATGAAGCGGCTCTGGTGACGCTCGATGGAACAGCTTCTTCAGACCCGAATAACGACGCATTGACTTATCTGTGGACCGCTCCGGTTGGGATTACGCTTAGTTCAGCAACCGCATCGAAGCCGACTTTCATCGCTCCGGAAGTTTTAGCAAATACAAATTATACTTTTTCGTTAGTGGTGAATGACGGAACAATCAATTCACCTCCTGATCTGGTTGTCGTTCAGGTGAAGCAAGTCAACAAAGCTCCGGTTGCGAATTCCGGAACAAATCAGACGGTCAATGAAAACAGTTTGGTTACCCTGGACGGTTCCGCATCTTCTGACCCGGATAACGATGCCTTGACCTATTTATGGACAGCCCCTTCAGTTATTACCTTGAGCTCAAATACAGTTGCCAGATCAACTTTTACAGCTCCTGAAGTGAATTTTAATGCAAATTATACTTTTGTTTTAGTTGTAAACGATGGAATGATCAATTCAGCTCCTGATCAGGTTGTCATTCAGGTTTTGCAGGTCAACAAAGCTCCGGTAGCTAATGCAGGGGCCGATCAATCTGTCAATGAATCAACACTGGTTACCCTTGATGGAACAGGATCAACTGATCCGGATAATAATACGTTGACGTATTTGTGGACTGCACCAGACGGGATTATTTTAAGCTCAGCAACTTCACCCAAACCAACTTTTATCGCTCCGGATGTAGCTGTAGATACTAATTATAGTATTTCGCTGGTTGTGAATGATGGAACGGTTAATTCGGTGGCCGACCAGGTTGTCATTCAGGTAAAACAAGTAAACAAAGCTCCCGTGGCAAATGCCGGAGTCGACCTGACAGTCAACGAAAACAGTCTGGTTTCGTTAGATGGTTCAGGATCTTCCGATCCTGATAATAATGCGATAACCTATTTATGGACAGCTCCTGCTGGGATCACACTCAGTTCTAATACGGCTTCAAAACCGACCTTCATTGCTCCAGAGGTCGCAATCAATACCAGTTTTACTTTTTCGTTAGTCGTGAACGACGGTGCCCTAAATTCAACTGCGGATCAGGTGGTTGTTTTGGTCATGCAGGTCAATAAAGCTCCGGTCGCAAATGCAGGGATTGATCAGGCGGTGAACGAAAACAGTTTATATACGCTCGACGGTTCGGCTTCCACGGATCCGGATAACGATGCACTTACTTACCTCTGGATGGCTCCATCCGATATTACCCTGAGCTCAAACACCGTAGCCAAGCCTACTTTTATTGCTCCGGAAGTTTCGGTAAATACAAATTATACATTTTCGCTGATTGTAAACGACGGAAGTTTGAATTCGCAGGCCGATCTCGTTGTGATAACAGTGAAACAAACCAATAAGGCTCCAATAGCCAATGCTGGTGCCGATCAACTGGTAAATGAAACAGATTTGGTAACACTTGACGGAACGGCATCGAGTGATCCGGATAAGGATGCGTTAACTTACCTTTGGACAGCACCCCAAGGAATCGTGCTCAGTTCCACTACAGCAGCGAAACCGAGTTTTACTGCTCCGGAGGTTTCAGTGAATACCAACTACGTTTTCTCCTTAACAGTCAACGATGGAACGGTCAGTTCAGTTTCTAGCCAGGTCATTGTTCAGGTGAATCAGGTTAACAAACCTCCGGTTGCCAATGCCGGGGCCGACCAGTCGGTAAATGAAGGAGTTGTGGTAACTTTGGATGGAACATCTTCTTCGGATCCTGACAACAATAACCTTACTTATTTATGGACCGCACCTGTCGGGATTGTACTGAGTTCTAACTCTGCGTCCAAACCAACTTTTACAGCTCCGGAAGTGACAGTTAATACCGATTACGCTTTCACGTTGGTGGTGAACGACGGAATGGTCAATTCGATGGCTGACCAGGTTGTTGTTCAGGTGAAACAGGTGAATAAAATTCCGGTTGCCAATGCCGGAAACGATCAGTCGGTCAATGATGGTGATGTCGTTGTTTTGGATGGAACGGCATCGGTATTTCCGGAAGGGAGTTCACAAACCTACTTATGGACGGCACCTGCAGGAATTACTTTAAGCTCAAATACAGCTTCAAAGCCTACTTTTACTGCACCTGATGTATTGGTAAACACGGACTATTCTTTCTCTTTGACAGTTAATGACGGAATCATCAGTTCAGCAGCAGATCAGGTCACAGTTCAGGTAAAACATGTGAGAAAACCTCCGGTGGCGGACGCCGGGATCAACCAACTTATCAACGAAAATACTTCGGTTACACTCGATGGTTCTGGCTCATATGATCCTGAAGGAAGTAATCTGACCTACTTGTGGACTGCACCTGCCGGGATCACACTTAGTTCAACGACGGTACCTAAACCTACATTTACCGCCCCGGAAGTGTTGGTGAACACAAATCTCATCTTTTCACTGGTGGTGAATAACGGAATGACAAGTTCGAGCAAAGATCAGGTTGTGATTTTGGTTCAACAAGTAAATAAAGCTCCGGTTGCCAATGCTGGAATTAACCAGACGGTAAACGAAAATTCTTTGGTCACCCTGAATGGCTCAGCTTCGTCCGATCCGGATAATAATCCATTAACCTATTTATGGACTGCACCGGCAGGGATCACACTCAGTTCCACTAAGGCTGCCAGTCCGACCTTTGTGGCTCCTGAAGTCTCTGAGGATACCAATTATACTTTCTCTCTAGTTGTGAATGACGGAGCGCTGAATTCAATGGCCGACCAGATCGTTGTACTCATCAAACAAATAAATAAAGCCCCGCTGGCCAATGCCGGTGCTGACCAGTCGGTGAACGAAAAAAGCCTGGTTACCCTGGATGGTTCCGGATCTTCAGATCCAGATGGAAATTCGCTGAGTTATTCCTGGATCGCTCCGCCAGGCATTGTTCTGAGCTCAGCAACGGTAGCTAATCCAACATTTACTGCACCTGAAGTTACCCAGGATACTAAATACATTTTCTTTCTGGTCGTAAACGATGGAATTGTCAGTTCGGCTACAGATCAGGTTGTTATTCAGGTTATCCATGTTAAAAAGGCTCCGGTAGCGAATGCCGGAATGGATTTGTCAATTAATGAAGGGTCACCAGTCACTTTGGATGGTTCAGCTTCAATTGATCCAGATGGATCGGTTTTGTCTTATCTGTGGACTGCCCCTGCAGGAATCACTCTTAGTTCAACTACTGCTCCAAGGCCAACATTTACTGCGCCTGAAGTAACAATGAATACGAATCTTACTTTTTCTTTGGTTGTAAACAACGGAACAGTTAGTTCAGCAGCAGATCAGGTTATTGTTCAGGTAAAGAATGTCAATAAAGCTCCGGTTGCTAATGCAGGCATTGATCAGTCAGTCAGTGAAAAAAGTGTGTTTGCCTTGGATGGTTCAGCCTCCACCGACCCTGACAATGATCCGCTTACCTACAAATGGACTGCTCCTGACGGTATTGTATTAAGTTCGAATACAATAGCTAAACCCTCATTTACCGCTCCGGCAGTGTCATCAAAAACAAATTTTACTTTTAGTTTGACTGTGAATGATGGTTTCGTTGATTCGCAGCCCGATCAGGTTGTGGTAACAGTCAAAAAAAGCAATAATCCGCCAACTGCCAAAGCAGGTTTGGATCAGTTGGTCAATGAAGCGGACCTGGTTACTTTGGATGGTTCCGGATCATTTGATCCTGACAAAGATGTCCTGACTTATCTTTGGACCGCTCCTGAAGGGATACAACTCAGTTCAGCAACCGCGGCCATGCCATCGTTTACAGCTCCAAAGGTTACTATGGATATGAACTATACTTTTTCTTTGATCGTGAACGACGGAACGGTCAATTCGGTTTCGGATGAGGTCATTGTTCAGGTAAAGCATACGAATAAACCTCCTGTGGCGAATGCAGGGATTTCCAGGTCGGTACCCGAAGATGTTTTAGTGACACTTGATGGGACTGCATCCAGCGATCCGGATAACAATGTGCTGACCTATTTATGGACTGCACCTGCCGGGATTACGCTTAGCTCAAAAACTGCATCCAAACCCACATTTACTGCCCCTGAAGTATCGGCGAATTCTGGTTATAGCTTTTCTTTGGTTGTGAATGACGGAAAAATCAGTTCCACTCCTGAAATGGTTGTCATTCAGGTGAAGCATCTGGTAGCCAATGCCGGAACCGACCAGTCGGTCAACGAAGGAGATCGGGTCATGTTGAACGGAAGTATTTCATCCTATCCGGGGGGCAATGCACTGACTTATATGTGGACGGCTCCTGATGGCATCCTATTAAGCTCAAATACTGCGGCCAATCCGACTTTCACAGCTCCCGAAGTTTTAGTGAATACGAACTATACTTTCACCTTAGTAGCAAATGATGGAACAGTAAGTTCGAAACCTGACCAGGTTGTTGTGCAGGTTAAACAGGTGAACAAGGTGCCGGTTGCCAATGCAGGTATTGATCAGTCAGTCAGCGAAAATACCTTCGTTTCTCTGGATGGGTCTGCTTCGACCGATCAGGACAAGGATGTATTGAGCTATTTATGGACCGCTCCGGAAGGAATCAAACTTAATTCTGCAACGTCAGCTCGTCCTACTTTTCAGGCTCCGGAAGTTTCGGCTGACACAAACTTTACATTTTCACTGGTGGTGAATGACGGAACGGTTAACTCGACTGCTGATCAGGTGATCGTGTTGGTGAAGAATGTCAATAAAGCTCCGGTGGCCAATGCCGGAATTAACAGGTCGGTCGACGAGAATAGTCTGGTTTTACTGGATGGATCTGCTTCTTCTGATCCGGATAATGATGCTTTAACTTATATATGGACTGCTCCGCAAGGAATCACCCTCAGTTCCACTTCAGCGGTCAATCCTACGTTTACAGCGCCTGAAGTTTTAATGAATACAAACTATACTTTTACTTTAACTGTCAGCGACGGCAAGCTAACTTCAGCTATCAGTCAAGTGGTTGTTATGGTTTTGAATGTTGACCATGCTCCCTATGTGAAAAGTGCCATTGAAGATATTTCAGTGGAGAAAAGGGCACCGGACCAGAATATTGATCTGAATACCATTTTTGCCGACGACGATCAGGGAGATGTATTCAATTACCATGTTGAAATAATTACCAATGATAAGGTGGTACAGGCTCAAATTAATGGTTCAATTCTCACCTTGAGTTTTTCGGGTGAGAATACAGGGTTCTCTGAGATTACAGTCATTGCAATTACGAACGGGAAAACGGTCAGCACTTCCTTCCAGGTCGAGGTAAAAATTCCGACTTCCATCGAAATCCCGAAAGAGGATGTGCATGTCCGGATTTATCCGAACCCCACCAAAGGTACAGTTCAATTGAAGTTTTCAGATTTGCCTCCGTCAGGAACCTGGATTACCGTTTTTGACAGTTCAGGAAAGACAATAATGAAATATTTGGCAGGTAGTATCGAAGAATTTCTTGATTTGACTGGAAATCCGCCGGGCTTTTATTTGATCAAAATTGACCTGAAAACACCGAAAACATACAAATTGATTCTGGAATAGAAATTAACAGTATGTAATATAACTTACTTATTATTAATTTGTTAAAACAATCTAAATCTTTGGCAAATTGATCCGTCAGTTTGGTTGATGAAGTATTTTTGAGTTATTTTGCTCTAAATTTATAGGGAAAAATAATCTATCGGGTGAAAAGATGTATTTATTTGGTCGCAATTCTATTCCTGGCAGCAAATAGTTTTGGTCAGGGGCACTTTGTCCTTGCATTCTCCGGAAATGGACAAGATCAGATGAACATTAATATTGTTTCGGCCAGTATCGCAGGGATTTCTCTTGAATCCGGTGATGAAATTGCTGCATTCGACGGAACGGTATGTTGTGGCAAGATAATCCTGAAACAACCTATTGATAATTTAGATCCCAATACGTTTGTGTCCATTGCTGCTTCAAGAAAAGATGATGGAATTTCCAACGGGTATACTATTGGCGATCCAATCTCGATCAAATTCTGGGATTCAAGTAAAGGCCTGGAAATATCCGGAGTGAAAATTGATTTTCTTAATCTGGCGGGTATCTTAACTTCAACAACTTATGAGATATCCGGATCAGCCTTCATGAAATTATCAACTGATATAATAGTGAATAAAATCCCGATTGCCAACGCCGGTACTGATCAGTCGGTAAACGAGGGCGTAACTGTGTTTCTGGACGGATCGGCTTCTTCAGATCCTGATGGAAAAATGCTGACCTTTTCATGGACAGTTCCTCAAGGAATCATACTTAGTTCAACTACTGTATCCAACCCGAGTTTTACGGCTCCTGAGGTTTCGATTAGTACAAACTTCACTCTGTATTTGATGGTAAGCAACGGAATAGTCAGCTCAGTTACCGATCCGGTTGTAATTCAGGTGAACCAGGTCAACAAAACTCCGGTTGCCAATGCAGGAAATGACCAATCAGTGAATGAAGGCTCAGTTGTGACCTTGACCGGAAAAGCTTCCAGCGATCCCGACAATAATTTCCTGACATATTTATGGTCCGCTCCGGCAGGGATTACGCTCAGTTCGACCAAGACTTCAAATCCAACCTTTACTGCCCCGGAAGTGAATGTTGATACCCAATATACTTTTTCCCTCGTTGTAAACGATGGCAAGGTTAATTCGCCTGCAGATCAGGTTGTGATTACAGTTTTTAATGTGGACCATGCACCTTATCTTAAAAGTACCATTAAAGATGTTATCGTTGGAAAGAATGCACCAGACCAGAGTATTGACTTGAATACAATTTTTCAGGATGATGATCAGGGAGACCATCTTACTTTTCTGGTCAGTTCGAGTGATAATGATCAGGTCGTTCAGGCAAGCATAAGCGGTTCATCGCTGATATTGAGCTTCTCTTCCGGGAACACCGGGTCTTCAGATATTACAATTACTGCGTCTTCAAATGGAAAACAAGTCCAAACCTCGTTCAAGGTAGATGTCAGTCTTCCAACCGTTTTTGATTTGATTAACGAAACTCCTCAGGTTCAGATTTATCCAAATCCAACAAAAGGCTTGGTTCAGATCAAATTTCCAAATGTTCCTGTAAAGAAATCCTGGATCAATGTTTTCTATAGTTCCGGAAGTTTGATTCTAAGATCATTGGCCACCAAAAGTGAAGAAATGCTGAACCTTGCTGGATATAAACCCGGGTTATATTTCATCAGGATTGGTGAACAGAATTCCAAAACCTACAAACTTGTTCTGGAATAGGCAATCATGAAGGTAAAAGCTAAAATTCTTAATTTTTACATCCCAATAACAAGCTCCGGAAGTCATCCCAAATACGGCGAAAAAATATTTGCAATTTGCCATCAAATTGCTTATATTTGGTTATGATCCTGTTTTTGAGAAGAATATCTATTGATTCAGACTCAAAACATGCTTTATGTCAGTAGCTGAAAAATCGTGACTCCTGGGTTTTGAGCAGATTTCGATAAGATGACAGCATCTTATATACAGCCACCCTTATTCTCCATTACTGACATTTGTAACTTACATCTTCTTCCGGTTTTACGCCCTGTTCCCGTATTTGAAGTACGGATTGCTTTCTCTTCCAGTTGCTCTGTCCAGCCTCTCGCTGATTCTTTAGATTTTTCAGATAACCAATTCTTTCTCAACCTTCTTCCGTTCTCAGTCAATAATTCAAAGAATAAAAACCCAAAAACAAAACGATATGAAAACAATCTTTTTACTTTTCATCAGCCTGTTTATTACAATTACATTACAGGCACAAGTTTTTAAAACAGCAAATGTTACTCCGGGACATTTAAGAGTAGTTCTTACAGCTGAAGAACTTGCCACAGTTACGAACCTCACTCTTTCCGGCACCATCGATGCGCGGGATTTTAAAACCATGCGTGATGATATGCCAAACCTGACTGAAATTGATTTAAGCAGGACAACCATTGCCGAATATACCGGGACAGAAGGAACAACAAGCAGATTCGGCGAAAGCAGCACTTATTATGCAAATGCTATTCCGGCAAATGCATTTTGTAATGAAAAGACAGAAAAATGGAATACCAGTTTAACCACATTTGTATTTCCTCTAAATGTTACTTCAATAGAGTGGCATGCTTTTTTGCACTGTACTGGTCTAAACTCTATAAATATTCCATCGTTAGTAACTTCGATAGGAGAAGGCAGTTTTGCTTCATGCACAGGGTTAAAATCATTAAACATTCCTTCCTCAGTTATTACGATTGGAACTGCTGCTTTTATGGATTGTAGCAATTTAACTTCAGTTATAATTCCTCCATCAGTGACTTCAATTGGGGCAGTTGCTTTTGCAGGATGTGCAAATTTGACTTCAGTTAACATCCCTTTCTCAGTTACAAATATTGGCTGGGCTCCATTTGAGGGTAGTGGAACTATAATTAATGTAGATAATAATAATCCCAATTATTCCAGTATTGACGGAATTTTGTTTAATAAAGTATTAACAGATTTACTTCAATTTCCTTCAATTTCCTTCGTCACGAACTGGGAATTTCGTTATTCCTTCTATGGTTAATTCTATCAGGAAACACGCATTTGGTGGATGCACCAATTTAACATCAGTTACAATTCCTTTGTCGGTTGATACTATTGAAATTGGTGCTTTTATCAACTGTCGCGGGTTGTCATCCGTTAGCATTCCTTCTTCAGTTAATTCAATTGGAGAATATGCTTTTGCTTATTGTAATGGATTGACATCCATTTATACAAATTCAAGTTATCCTCTGAAACTAAATTCTTCTCCATCTGTTTTTTCTGAAGTTGATAAAGCAAACTGCATATTGCATGTCCCTTATGGTTCAAAAACTGCATATCAGATAGCCAACCAATGGAAAGACTTTGTCAACATTATGGAAATGCCTGGCATCAAACTTTCTGCAACAACTGTAAATCTAAAGGCACAACGAGGTAGTACCACCTCAGTGAATCTTACTTCCAATACGAGTTGGGCAGTAAGTTCCGATCAACCCTGGATTACCATATATCCAACTTCGGGGTCAGGAGACCAAAAAATCACTTTCACCGCTGAGGAAAACACAACAGATGCAGTTCGTAAAGCTACAGTAACCGTTTCGGCAACTGGAGTCGAGTCCCAGACGATTCTGGTCACACAAGCCACATCCCATATTACTAAAAATGTTGCTGCAGGCGGATTAAAAACAAGTTTAACAGCTGAGGAACTTGCAACAATAACAAAACTTACGATTTCCGGCACCATTGATGCGCGGGATTTTAAAACCATGCGTGAAGATATGCCTTTGCTGGCTGAAATTGATTTAAGCGGGGTAACTATTGCGGAATATACCGGCACGGAAGGAACTATAGGTACAAACAACATTACTTATCCAGCAAATGCAGTTCCTGATATTGCCTTTGCAAACTCCTTGCAAGGAAAGCTTAGTTTGAAAGCGATTTTACTTCCTTCCTCGGTCAATGCGATAGGATACCTTTCCTTTTCTGGCTGTAGTAATTTGTCATCGATAAACATTCCTTCACCAGTAACATTTATTGGTATGTATGCTTTTTATGGGTGCACTAGTCTGAACTCTGTTCGCATTCCGTCGTTAGTAAATTTTATTGGAGGATATGCTTTCTGGAGCGTTGCCGGACCTTTTTCGGTCGTTGAAGGCAATTCCTATTTCTCAAGTATGGATGGTGTTCTGTTTAATAAAGCGCGTTCTATATTAATACAATGCCCAACTTCAAAAACAGGAATTTATGAGATTCCTTCTACGGTAACATCTATTCAGGGCGGAGCATTTTTTGGATGTAAAGGATTAAATTTCATCGCAATTCCAACATCAGTCACATCTATTGGAGGTTATGCTTTTTATGGCTGTAGTGGTCTTAATTCAGCTTCTATTCCTTCGTCAGTTACTTCCATTGGATGGAATGCTTTTGATGGTTGTGCCGGATTGACCTCAGTAAAAATCCCTTCCTCAGTATCCTATCTCGGAGGGAATTCATTTTCAGGTTGTATTGGATTGACTTCAATTTATACTACTGCAAATATTCCTATCGGATTAAATTCTTCTCCAGAGGTTTTTCTGAATGTTGATAAAACCACTTGCAAATTATATGTACCTTATGGAACAAAAAATCTTTATGCCACAGCAGACCAATGGAAAGATTTTAGTTCTATCATTGAAGAAACCAATGGATTTATGGTTGATGCATCTTTGCTTATGCTTTCTGGAGAAGAAGGTAGCAATGCATCTGCAAATATTAAGGCAAATATAGGTTGGACAGCAAGCTCAGATCAGTCGTGGCTAAGCATAAATCAGTCAGCTGGCAATAGTGACCAAACCCTTGTATTTACTGCTAAATCCAATAATTCGGTAGGAACGCGAACTGCAAAAGTGACTGTTTCTTCAGCCGGGAGTCCCTCTCAGATAATTACAGTAATTCAGGATGGGACAATACCCGCAGTGACTATCCCAATTGCCGATTTTCCACTATCAAGTAATGGGGTTGATATTACCGGTAATAACGATGCAATGACATTAACAAATACTCCATTTCAAAAGGGCGGGATTTACTGCAATGGGGTATATGATCTGAGCAGGCTTCCTAATTCGTGTAAAGCATTAACGCCATCGATCAGAAACTTTAATTTCAATTCATTTTCTGTCAGTGTCGATTTTTTAGTCGAGGAGTATATGACTCAGCCCGTCTTAGTTCTTGGAAGCTGCAGATGGTTGGGATTTTATCTGAAAGCTGACAGTACCGTTGACCTATATTATAATAACTTCAGGCATTTGTCCAGTACGAAAAAATATACTAAAAATGAATGGCATAATGCGAAAATATTATACGATGGAGTGACCGCAAAGATATTCCTCGATGATGATTTGGCATGTTTTATAAACACTCAGCTGGATAATCCTTGTGGAGATTATAGTAATGAAATTGGCCCAACCAACTATGGAAATGGTTCGGTTTTAAAGGGTTATATAAAGAACTTGAAAGTATACAATTGTTTTGCACCAGAACTCAAGCTTTCGGCTAATTCAGTAAACATTGGAGCCAAACAAGGGAGCATTGCCACTGTAAAAATTACATCCAATACTGCCTGGTCAGTCAGTTCCGATCAGTCATGGCTCACGACAAGCAGTCCTTCTGGTAACAACGACCAAATACTTTCTTTTACAGCTGATGAAAATACCACAGATGAAGCCCGCACAGCCAATGTGACCGTTTCAGGTGCAGGATTCGATCCTCAAACGATTTCAATTTTACAGCCTAAATCCATTGCAACTTTAAATGTATCAGCTGGCGGATTAAAGGTAAGTTTACCAGCGGAGGAACTTGCCACAATCACCAAACTCACAATTACCGGCACCATAGATGCCCGGGATTTTAAGACGATGCGCGATGATATGCCAAACCTGACTGAGTTGGATTTGAGTGGAGCAACGATTGCGGAATATACCGGTACCGAAGGAACTTATTGGGAACAGGGTTCAATCATAACCTATCCGGCAAATGAAATTCCGATCTTTGCCTTTCAAAATGAAGAATCCGTTAATAACACTTTGGTTTCTGTTATTTTGCCGTTAAATGCTACCTCTATTGGATGGGATGCTTTTTGTTTAGTTACAAAGTTAACATCCATAGTTATTCCTCCAACCATTACCAATATTGGTGTTGCTGCATTTGCTGGTTGCCCTTTCTCAACGGTTACGATTCCATCTTCGGTAACACAGATTGATGTAGTTGCATTTAGTGGTTCTGGCTATATCAATGTGGAGACCGGCAATCCGAATTATTGCAGCATCGATGGTGTTCTTTTCAATAAAGACAAGACTACCATTATGCAAGTTCCTTATTCAAAAACCGGAACTTACGCCATTCTTCAATCGGTTACCAGGATCGATGATCATGCTTTTGAGTATTGCCGGGATTTGACTTCAATCGACATTCCTTCTTCCATTACTTCTATCAGTCATTTTGCATTTCTGGCTTGTACAAGCTTAAGTTCCATTTCTATTCCACCTAAGGTTACTTTTCTGGGAGACTGGGCTTTTTCTGATTGTACTGGCCTGACATCCATATACAGTCGTACTTTGGTTCCGGTAGATTTAAGCCATTCAAAAGAGGTTTTTCTAAATGTCGACAAAACCAACTGTACCCTGTATGTACCCTATGGCACGAAGAAGCTTTATGCTGCAGCCAATCTTTGGAAAGATTTTGTCAATATTCTGGAGATGCCAGGATTCATGCTTTCCGAGACTACTGCTAATCTGGCCGCTAAACAGGGGAGCTCAGCCAGTGTAAATATAACTTCCAACCTCAACTGGACAGCCAACTCCGATCAAAGCTGGCTCAAAATAAATCCTGCTTCCGGTGCCGGAGTTAAAACTCTGACTTTTACAGCCGAAGCCAACCCATCGGTTCTTGCCCGAACAGCAATCGTGACGGTTTCGGCAACGGGTGCCGATTCTCAAACCATTTTGGTTACTCAGGAAGCATCTTCTGCAGCGGTTACTGCAGGCAGTTTAAAAACAATTTTATCTGCGGAAGAACTCAGCTCGGTAACCAAACTCACATTGACCGGCTCTATTGATGCCCGTGATTTTCAAACCATGCGGGATGATATGCCAAATCTGACAGAAATAGATTTAAGCGTCGCTACCATTCTATCTTATACAGGAACAGAGGGAACTTTGATTTCGAGCGACATCACTTATCCAGCCAATGAAGTTCCACAATTCGCATTTTATAACTTAAATACACAATTGGGTAAAAACAGTTTATCCAGGATTTCTCTGCCAAAATCAGCCGGGAGTATTGGCTACTATGCTTTTCAAGGCTGCACTGGCCTGGAGACATTTACCATTCCAATTTCGGTGAGCGCTATTCTTGACGGTGCATTTTTTGGTTTTTCCGGCACATTCCAAGTGGATGCTGGCAATAACAGTTTTTCGTGTTCTGATGGCGTATTATTCAATAAATCCAAATCAAGTATTATCCAATGTACTTCTTCAAAAACAGGAAATTATGAAATAGCTTCCTCAGTCACTTCCATTGGAAATGGTGCTTTTTTATTCTGTGGTGGAATTTCGACGTTAAACATTCCTTCTTCAGTTTCAGCCATCGGAAGTTGGGCATTCCAGCAATGCAATGGTCTGACATCAATAAAGGTGAATTCTATTACGCCAATTGACCTGAATTCTTCTTTGGATGTCTTTTATGGGGTTGACCAAACCACTTGCACACTGAAAGTTCCTTATGGAACAAAGAAACTTTATTCCGAAGCCAACCAATGGAAAGATTTTACCCAAATTGTTGAAATGCCGGGCTTCTTGCTTTCAGGTTCAGAAGTTATGGTTCCAGCCTATCAGGGAAGCAGTGTGACCCTGAATATTATTTCCGATATCAAATGGACGGCAAGTTCTGATCAAAGTTGGCTCACCGTAAATCCGGGTTCGGGCACAGGAATTCAGACACTTATTTTTACTGCTGAAGGCAATCCAGTTATTGCTATTCGAACTGCAATTGTAACCATTTCGGCAGATGGTATCGAGCCACAAACCATTACCGTTACTCAAGAAAAATGGCCTACTGGAATGGATGACTTATCCGAAAACTCAACCCAAATCAAATGCTACCCGAATCCATTTACCTATGAAATATCCATCGAAATCCAGAATCCAAAACGGGCTGAAATCTCGGTGGATATCTACAATCTGGCCGGAGAACGCATCAAAAACTTGGCAAACAAAAGAAACGATGAAAAGCTGGATTTGAAATGGAATGGCACCAACGATTCAGGGCAAAAGGTTGTGCCGGGAGTGTATATCTGTAAGGTGAATAATCAAGCTAAACGGCTGACTTATCAAGGGAAATGAGAAAATGTATGGGAAATAAACTGATTCCGGAATACTTCCAATCAGTCCAAAGTCAAAAACCTCTTTCAGATCAATGTCTGACGGAGGTTCTTGATTTCAGCGAAGCTAATACATAAACCAGCACTCCGGTGACCACGCCAAAACAGTTGGCCAATATATCGTTTGGATCAAAGGAACGACCCAGATGCATCCGAAATTGCATGAATTCCATGAAGACGCCCCATCCCATGGTCACAGGAATGATGAGCCACAACCAGGTATAATTAAACTCAGCTTTTACGCTCCAGCAGGAAAGCAGAGAAAAAATAAAATACATGATGATGTGTACTAATTTATCGATTCCGGGAAACATCGGAATTTTAGGAAAATCCTGGGGTGGAAGCAAGGATAAAACTGCAATACATCCGACATACAAGATGACTAGAAGAAATCGAACTGGCTGTTTTACCTTTAACAAAAATGATATCATACAAATAGATTACGTGCTTTTTTCGAATCCTAAAACGCAGGAACAGGAAATATGTTTATCAAATATAGGCAGATTTTCAGGTCAATTACTTTCTGTCAGAATCTTTTAACCCAAATTTAAAACTCGTCACAAAGCAGCTATCAATTGTCTGAGCCTGGTTTCGGCAACCTTTAGGTTATATTTGAAGTTGATAAGGCGTGTCATCGAATCTTCAAAACTTTGCTGTGCCTGTCTGACTTCCAGCGCGGTGGTTTGCCCATACCGGAGCCTTTGCAGCGAGATCTCAAGGTTTTCCTTTACGAGATTCGTGTTTTCCTGCTCGATCTCAAGTAAGCTTTGCTGATTCTCAAAATCTGTCAAAGCATTCTGAAGTTGGGTATTCACCTGGATTTTCGCATTTTCAAAATTGTATTCAGCCGATTGAACACGGATTTTGGAAGTTGCAATCAATCGGTTATTATTTCCTCCAAGGTAAAGCGGAAAAGAGATACTTCCGCCAATCATGGGTCCGTAGGTTTGGTTGAATAAGGTTGTACCGTAGGTATTGGTCGAGGATTGAAAGTTATACCCGCCTAACAAATTCAGTTGAGGTAAGCGGTTCGCTTTTAGCTCGTCGACGCTAAGCCTGGCAATTCCGATTTCTTTTTGAAGCGATAATAAGCTGGTATTGTTGGTGTAAATCTGCTTTTGTAATTCTTCCTGATTGGGTTTGTAATTCAAAGGAATTGAATCAATTACATCATAAGATACCGAGTCAATGCTGAGGCTCAGGACCTCATTCAGGTTACGCTTTCCTGAAATGATCAGGTTTTGCTGAGTGATGGCGTTTTCCTTCGAAACATTCAGGTCGATTTTGGCCTGGAGCAAGTTGTTCTTAGCGGTAGAACCGGCGTTAAAGCTGGTTTGCAGAATATTTACCCTTTCCTGATTAAATAAAATCACCTTGTTGATAGAACCCAGCTGCTGCTGCTGCCTCACGACATTAAAATAGGCTGCAATGACATTATAAACGGTTTGAAGCACCTGATCGCGGAATTGAATTTCTCCCAAAGCCTGAATTTCGTTCAGTTTGTTTTTAGTGACAAACATTTTTCCACCGTCGAACAAGGTCCAGTTCAATGCCACACCGGCAAGTATCGCATTGGTTCCATTATTGGTATAGTTAATCTGGATATCCTGCGACTGGTTGATCGTTGAGTTGTTAATCGAATATTTATCGGAACCAGTCAATACAACCGAGGGTAACATGCCTGCGTTTCCGGCAGTATTGTTCATTTTGGCAATGGTGGCATCGTTTTTTGAGAGCAGGATGTCATAACTGTTCTTCATGGCGATTGCAACCGCGTCATCAGCAGTGATCAGCCGCTGTGCGGATACGCCAGGAATCAAGGCGGTCGCCAGTATGAGAATTAGAATTCCTTTCTTCATGTATGTTAAAACTTGTTTTACAGGTCGAATCATATTTCGGATGGTTTAATGCTAATCACTTCATTTTCAACAAAATTATCTTCCAGCTTTTTGTCAGCCATCAAAACGTACATGGTTGGAATAACAAAAAGCGTAAGAATCAACGCAAAAAACAAACCTCCAACAACTACAATTCCCAGAGGAACACGGCTAGATGCTCCCGCACCCAATGCCAGGGCGATTGGCATTGCCCCGAAAATCGTTGCCAGTGAGGTCATCAGGATGGGGCGCAAACGGGCAACAGCCGCCTCGAAGGCTGCTTCCGAAATTTTCAGGCCTTGTTTGCGTTTTTGATTGGCAAATTCAACGATCAGAATTCCGTTTTTGGTGACCAGTCCAATCAGCATGATGATTCCGATTTCGGAGAAGATATTCAGTGTTTTTCCGAAAATCCAGAGCGAAAGCAAAGCTCCTGCAATCGCCAGCGGAACCGTGAGCATGATAATGATCGGATCGCGGAAACTTTCGAATTGGGCTGCTAAAATCAGGTAAATCAGGACCAGCGCAAATACCAGCGCAAACGAAATATTTGAACTGCTTTCAGCAAAATCACGCGATGAACCTGCCAGATCGGTATGAAAGGATTCGTCCAGTATCTTTTTTGAAATTTTATCCATTTCGGCAATTCCTTCACCCAGAGTTCTACCATCGGCGAGCGAAGCCGAAACTGTTGCTGACTTGTAGCGGTTAAAATGGAAAAGTGTTGGAGGACTGCTGTTTTCTTCCATTTTTACAAGATTGTCTAATTGAATCAGTTGCCCGGTTCCATTCCTGACATATAAAGATGTCAGATCGGTAGGCATGTTTCGTTCAGGGCGTTCAACCTGCCCGATAACCTGATATTGTTTCCCGTTCCGGAGAAAGTAATCGTACCTGCGCCCGCTGAGTGCCAACTGTAAAGTGTTCGAAACATCAATTTCGTTCACACCGAGATTGGTGGCTTTCAGGCGGTCAACCGTCAGGTTTATCTCAGGTTTATTGAACTTCAGGTTCACATCCACATTACTGAAAACCGTATCTTTTCTGGCTTCATCAAGGAACCTGGGCAACGCTTCCTGAATTTTACTGAAATCCAGGTTTTCAATTACGTACTGAACCGGCAGCTGACCTCCACCGCCAAGCGATGTTGTAATGGTCTGTTCCTGACTGGGAATGATTCGTGCATCGGAAATCCGTTTGAACATTTTCCCCATCCTCTCATAGATTTGTTGCTGGGTGGCCTTGCGCTGGTTGGGTTCGAAGAGGAAAACATTTACCCCACCGGTGTTCGTACTTCCTCCTCCTCCAAAACCTCCAAGTCGGGCAAAAACAAGCCTTGCTTCAGGAATACTGTCCATGACCTGCTGAGCGATGCCATCCAGTAAATTTGACGTAACATCGAAGTCAGTTCCTTCGGGGGTAGTGATTGAGGTTCGAACGATGCTGTGATCTTCCAGCGGCGCCAATTCGGTTTTGATGACTCTCGAAAACAGAAAGATCAGTACAAAACATATTGCCAGAATGACAAATGAAATCCATTTGTGTTTCATAAAACGGCCCAGAAATTTCCGGTAACCTTGATCGAGTCCTTCAAAAAATGGTTCTGTACGGTAATAAAACCTGGAATGGGTGGTTTTCGATCCGCCAAGTTTTATATTGAGAACCGGGGTGAGTGTGAGTGACACAAACGCAGAGATCAGGACAGCACCGGCAAGAACAATTCCAAATTCACGGAACAGTCGGCCGGTGAATCCTTGCAGGAAAATGACCGGAATAAAAACCACTGCTAAAGTCAGCGAAGTTGAAATAACGGCGAAGAAAATTTCGCGGGTTCCGTAAAGTGCGGCATTCCATTTGTCCATGCCCTGTTCCCGCTTCTTGAAAATATTTTCGGTAACAACAATCCCATCGTCGACCACCAATCCGGTTGCCAAAACAATGGCCAGCATCGTGAGCACATTGATGGAAAACCCAAATATGTACATAAAAAAGAACGAACCGATGAGCGAAACGGGGATGTCGATCAACGGACGAAGTGCGATAATCCAATCTCTGAAAAAGAGAAAGATGATGATTACCACCAATAGAATTGCAATAAATACAGTTTCGGTAACGTCCTGAACCGACTGCCTTACAAATTTTGACCGGTCAAAACCGACATCGATGATTAATCCTTCAGGAAGATTTTTATTGACTTCCTTGAGTCGCAGAAAAAATTCATCGGCAATTTGAATGGCATTTGCCCCGGGCAAAGGAATCAGCGCCAGAGAGATACCGTCGCTTCCATTCAGTTTGACTCCGGTTTCTTCATTTTCAGGTCCAAGTACTGCATAACCAATGTCGCTGAAACGGACCACCTGATCATTGACCTGTCGAATTATCAGGTCGTTAAAATCTTCTTCCGAAACCAGACGGCCATAAGTCTTAACAATCAATTCAGTTGAATTACCCCTGATTTTTCCTCCGGGCAACTCCACATTTTCTTTGTTGACTGCTGAGAAAATATCCTGAGCGGTAATGCCATAGGCAATCATTTTATCTGGATTGAGCCAAAGCCGCATGGCAGGGCGTTTTTGCCCAAACAAAGCCACAGAACTGACGCCTGGAATAGTCTGGAATTTTTCCTGAAGCACATTTTCAGAATAATCACTCAACTCAAAAGCATTCATTGTCGAACTCTGCACGGCAAGAGTGATAATTGGGTCGGAGTTGGCATCAGCCTTGCTCACAACCGGAGGTGCATCGATGTCCATAGGCAAACTTCGGGCAGCCAGTGCAGTCTTGTCGCGCACGTCGTTTGCCGCTTTTTCAAGATCGGCTCCCACATTAAATTCGACGGTGATATTGCTGCTTCCGATAGCCGATCCGGATGAAATGGATTTGACACCTTCAATCCCGTTGATCGCTTTTTCGAGGGGTTCGGTGATTTGCGATTCCATGATTTCAGGATTGGCCCCGGCATACGAAGTTTGTACACTGATGGTTGGCGGATCGATGGCCGGATAAAGACGAACTCCAAGAAAGTTAAATCCGACGACTCCAAAAAGAATGATAATCAAACTCATCACGATGGAAGCAACCGGTCGCTTGATCGAAAAATCGGATAGGTTCATATTGAATCTCTTTTAACTTTCGAATAATTCAGGATTGCACCTGGTTTAAGGAAAAGGATTCCGGTGGTGATAATGGTATCGCCGGGATTGATTCCTTCGACGACATCAATCCGAGAAGCTTTCCGGATACCTGTTTTGACGACCACCATCTTTGCTTTGCCATGGTTGGCAACAATCACTTGCTTGTTTTTCTCTTGAGGAATAATTGCCTGAGTCGGGATCAGGAGCGCCCTCTCAATCTGCTTCAGGCGCAGTTCGACGGTTGCAAATGCACCTGGTACAAGCTCAGGGGATGGATTTTGCACAATTGCACGTGCTTTCAGGTTTCGGGTGGTGGCATCGATTCCTTGTTCAGAAGCCAATACCTCTGCATCATATTTCTGATCACCGCCCTGAATGGTGAATTGAACCTTGGCGCCTGGTTTAATTTCACTGGAATATTTCTCCGGAACGCTGAAATCCAGCTTTAGTTTGTCCACTTCCCGAAGCGTAACCAGTGCGGTAGTGGTGGATACCTGTGCACCCAGGCTCACATTTCGCAAGCCAACGGTGCCATCAAAAGGAGCTTTTATTTTGGTTCGTCCAATCTGAACATTTAACACTTCGATATCGGCGGTGATTGCTTTCACCTGCAACTGTGCCTGATCGTAATCCGATTGACTGATGCCATTCACTTTAATCAGTTCGTTTTGGCGTTTCAGGTTTTCTTCGGCAATCTGAAGCTGTGCCTGCGATTTTCTCAACTGAGCCTTTAAATCTTCATTAAACAGCTCAACCAAAACGGTTCCGCGTTTCACGGTTTTACCTTCCTCCAGATTGATGGAAACAACACGTCCGGCAACTTCAGGCATGATCACCGTTTCTTCAAAAGGTTTGAGAGTTCCGGAAATGGTAATAGATTGATCGAGAACGGAGGGCTTTACAATAAAGGCTTCCACTTTGAGGCTGCTGAGTTGTTGTTTGGCGCTCTTGGTTTCAGGAGCTTTTGAATGACAGGCAACCATTGCAAATGCAAGAAGTAGCATGACTGACGGAAAAGTTGGTTTAAATTTCATATTGTAATCTGAAAGGACTAAAATTCAGGACAAAATTAATCTTTTATACCAGCTATTGACTGCGCACTTTGAAAATGGATTAATTAAGTTTTGAATAAATATTTTCAGGAAGGCGCCAAAAAATCGGAACTGAATGGTGCGTTGCTCAATAAGAATTGCTATGTTAGTCATTTATAAGGATAGATAGACCCTTTCGGAAATGACAGGTTTAAAATCATATTAAAAGCCAGTCATGGTGCACGTTGAATTTTCCTAAATCCGAATACTTGAGATCAGAATCCCTTGAGCAAACAGACTTGAAACTTTAAACATATTCAATATGAAAGAACCACATTTACGCATCGGAATCATGTACGAGCAGGAAATCATTTTCAGGTTAAACGAAACCTATTTGCTTTCTCCTCATGGTATTCCGTACGAACGAATTCATAAAGTGAATTACCGGGATGGTAAAATCATGTTGAACAACGAGATTCAGCACCATGAAAGCCTTCTCTTCGAACCAGTCCGTTATCATGAAGCTTCTTTTGAATTGAATGATGTGTCGATCGGGATCAATTTTCATTGGGAGCGCAAGGAAGATCAGCAATTCAAAGGTTCTTTGGAGTTCATTGTCGAAAACGAAAAATTGACCGCAATAAACATTCTGCCGCTGGAGGATTATCTCGAAAGTGTCATTTCATCGGAAATGAGTGCGGCAAGCAGCCTGGAACTATTGAAAGCACATGCCATCATTTCCCGTTCGTGGCTGATGGCACAAATCCGGAAAGGCCATGAACTGAAAAGTGTAGCCGGAAATTATCAGAGCGCTTCCGAAACCAATGGAGAATTCATTCGTTGGTACGACCGTGAAGATCATCTCAATTTTGATGTTTGCGCCGACGACCATTGCCAGCGTTATCAGGGAATTACCCGCCAGTCGACCGAACTGGTGAAACAGGCTGTTAGTGAAACCCGCGGGATGTTCCTGATGTCTGAAGGAAAAATCTGTGATGCACGTTTTTCAAAGTGTTGCGGCGGGATTACCGAAACTTTTGAAAATGTTTGGGAGCCGGAAGTTCACTCCTATCTGCAATCTGTCGTCGATCATTCAGAAAGCCCCCGAGGTTTCGAAACCAATCTGAGTGACGAATCAGCTGCTGAAGAATGGATCAGGAATACACCGGAAGCCTTCTGCAATAACGAAGATAAGGAAATTCTATCTCAGGTTCTCAATGACTACGATCAGGAAACCCATGATTTCTACCGGTGGAAACGTCCATATCAGCAAGCTGACCTGGCTGAATTAATTTCCAGAAAAACAGGCCGGGATTTTGGAGACATCCTCGATCTGATTCCGGTTGAGCGCGGCAAGTCGGGACGGATAATTAAGTTAAAAATTGTCGGATCAAAACTGACGCTTGTAATTGGGAAAGAAATTGAAATTCGTAAAACACTTTCTGAATCACATTTGTACAGTTCTGCATTTGTAGTTGATAAACTCAATGTAGCTGACGGTGTTCCCGGTGAATTTGTACTGACTGGCGCCGGTTGGGGGCATGGTGTTGGCCTTTGCCAGATTGGAGCAGCCATAATGAGTTCCAAGGGTTGCCGTTACGACGAAATTCTAAATCATTATTTCCGGGGAGCTGAAATCTTGAAGGAATATTAAGTAGTCATTTGTAGTTATTTGCTTCGCGTCATTTGTGGTCAATTGCTTCGCGTCATTTCAAAGTCGCCGGGAATTGCGATAAATAACTGAATGACAATCAATGGCAATCAATGACAATCAAAGACCATAAATGACCACTGAATGCCTTTTAAATGACCAATATCCAAAACAACCGATAGATGCCAGAAACCACCGGAACTCCAAAACAAAGAAACCCCTGGACATGGATTCCAAGTCTTTATTTTGCTGAAGGAATTCCCTATGTGGTTGCTATGACGGTGGCGGTCATCATGTTCAAACGGTTCGGGATTTCCAATACCGATATCGCGCTTTACACCAGTTGGTTATACTTGCCATGGGTAATCAAGCCGTTATGGAGTCCGGTAGTCGATTTGCTTAAGACTAAACGGTGGTGGATTGTCATCATGCAATTGATTATCGGAGCTGCATTGGGTGGGGTTGCCTTGTCTATTCCACTGCCCGGATTTTTTAAGATTACTCTCCTTTTTTTATGGCTTCTGGCATTTAGCTCTGCAACCCACGATATTTCGGCCGATGGTTTTTATATGCTTGGACTCGACCAGCACCAGCAAGCCTATTTTGTTGGCATTCGAAGCACCTTTTACCGGATTGCCATGATTACCGGCCAAGGTTTATTGATCATCCTCGCTGGCTTTTTTGAAACCTCGACCGGACTTCAGCCAATTGAGATCATGGTTTCGGCTGGTCCAGGTTTTTCAAATGTGATCGGCTTGTCCGATGAGAAGCAATCAAATCCGAAATCCGAAAACAATACATTCTTTGCTGTTTTCCCTCATCAAGCTGAATTCTCGAGCCAGAGTATTTCTGCCGTAAAACTGGACTCCATCCGGAAAGTTGTTTCCGAAAATAATCAGAAAAATGGCTTTGTATCGATTCAGTCTGAAAACAAATCAGAGGTTACTGCCCGGAGAGAAAGGTCTTTATGGGCAAAATTGATTTCTGATCCATTGAAGAATTTCCTGATAAAACATTTTCATGAAAAGGGAAAAGGGAGTTCAGGAATTGCTGGGGTAGGAAACGTAGCAGTAGTTTCCGTCAGGCTAACCAAAAAACCGGATGAAAATCAGGAAATGGTGCTCAATACCAAATTCAGGAGTGGAGACAACAGCCTATGGCTGATTGAAGGAGAACGACTCACTTTCAATTCGGCGAATCAGGATAAAACGGCCTATTTGCTTTTTCAATGCGACCCGAAGCTGAAAGGTTCTGCTCAGGCTGTGTTCAAAGGAACATCAGGAAACATCCATTTGGCATGGAGTATTACCTTTCTGATTTTGGCGGTCCTATTCGTACTTCTTTCATTTTATCACCGCCTGATGCTTCCGCATCCAAAATCAGATTCCGGGATGGTTGGTCAGGATCAAAATCTAATGAAAGAGTTTTTCCGGACATTTGCGTCTTTTTTCCGGAGAAAAGATATTGGTGTAATCCTTTCGTTCCTGATACTTTACAGGGTAGGAGAGGCACAACTAATCAAGATGGCTTCACCGTTTATGCTCGATCCCAGACAGTTGGGCGGGCTTGGACTAACCACTGGCGAAGTTGGACTGCTCTACGGAACCTTTGGAATTCTGGCGCTTACCGCAGGAGGAATTCTGGGTGGAATCGCAGCCTCACTCAAAGGTTTTAAATATTGGCTCTGGTGGATGGTGCTGGCCATCAACATGCCTCATTTGGCGTATGTTTATCTTTCGTTTGCCCAGCCCGAAAATCAACTGATTGTTGGAGTCTGTGCGGCAGTTGAGCAGTTCAGTTACGGTTTTGGGTTCACAGCATACATGTTGTACATGATCTATATCTCAGAAGGGAAAAACAAAACGGCGCATTTCGCCATTGCGACAGGATTCATGGCCCTCGGAATGATGCTGCCCGGAATGTTTTCAGGTTGGCTTCAGGAAATAATCGGGTATAAAAACTTTTTCATTTGGATCATGTTGTGTATGATTCCGGCCATGATCCCGGTTTTCTTTATCAGGGTAAAACCTGAATTTGGCATGAAGAAACAGGAATGAAAACTTGGCGATATTTGTATGAAATGATTTAATAATCAATAATATAACTTTTATGGAAACTTTTAAAAGTGATCTGTCAGGAATTGAATTCCCAACTTCTCAACGGGTTTTAGGTCAATCGGTCCGTCCCTCTGTTTTTGAATTAATCAAACAGGAAAATCCGGAGTTTACTACTAGTAAATATTTATCGGTGAGTGAATTGCATAGTTACCGCGATAAATACATTGAAGGTTTTCTCTCGAAACAAGTCGGAGATATGAAGGATCTGGACCGGATTGTACTTGATTCGTTTAAAGACCACAGCACCCTGACCGACAAATTGGATGGCGAGGATTCAATGCCAATGACCTTTGGTCAGCGCATTGCCGATAAAGTCGCAGCGTTCGGTGGAAGCTGGACGTTCATTATTTCATTTGCAAGTTTCCTGCTGATTTGGATGTGTCTCAACATATATTGGCTTGGAAACAAAGGGTTTGATCCATATCCGTTTATTTTGCTTAACCTGATTCTATCGGCACTGGCAGCTATTCAGGCGCCGGTGATCATGATGAGCCAGAACCGTCAGGAGGAAAAAGACCGGGAAAGGGGCAAAAAAGATTACATGATCAACCTGAAATCGGAACTTGAAATCAGGATATTACATGAGAAACTGGATCACCTGATTATAAACGAACAGCAAGAGGTGATTGAAATACATAAAGTTCAAATCGAGATGTTGAATGACATTCTTAAACGGATTGAAAAAACCTGAACACCTGATTCTGGATCAATATTCGTGATGGTTAATACTTATAAGTTTCTGTAGTTGAAGTGTTTTAAAATATATACAGAAATAGTCGCCGAAAAAAGTAGGGTAGAATGGTTGGGTTTCGGATATAAGGTAAATTAATGTTTAATTTCAAAAACAATGAGAAACATGAAAACGACAATTAAAGCTATCCTGGTTATCACCACCATCGCATTTTTTGGCTGCAATAAATCGGACAATCCCTCCGGAGTTGATAATTCTATCACTGATTTGACTGCGCCGCAATTAAAATCAGCTTCACTTGCAGTGAACGATATTGCGGTTGAAAGCACTGCCGCTGACGTAAATTTTGAGAGCGATTTTTATTCGGATTACGCTGAAGTACTGCGCCATCTTGCCCAAATCAAAGGCGGAAAAGGAAATTTGCTTGCTGGTCAGGGTTACTTCCATTATGAAAAAGGTCAACTGCCCGCAGTTTCAATTACTAATGGAGCTGGGACTGGGTATCCGATGACCATTGTGGTCGATTATGGCACCGGAATCAAAACAAAAAAGGGTAAGGTGATTTCAGGAAAGGTAACAGTTGAACTTTCAGGACCAAAAAACACCGATGGAAGCATACGCACGGTTACTTATACTGATTGTGCTATTGATACCGTCAAAATCAATGGAGTCAGCACCGAAACATTTAACGGCGTTGATTTAGTATCCCGAAAAATCACCTCGGTGAGCAATGTCACTTTCGCTTTGGCAAATGGAACTGTTCTTGGTTGGGTTGGAAACAATATTCGTGAATGGATCAAAGGATTAGATACTCCGAAAGAAGATGACGACGATATGATCCAAATTACTGGCAGGATTGATGTTACAAGTAATCAGGTCACCGACAACTATGCACGGGTAATTGCCAAACCATTGATCAGACTAGGAGACTGCAAATATCCGGTCGAAGGAACTATCGAGTTTCAAAAGGATAATGTGGCTTTTTCTACCGTGGATTATGGAGATGGTACCTGTGATAATCTGGCTACTCTTACCACCAATGGGGCCACCGTTGATATCGTTTTAAAAGATCAAGGTATGCCAAAGGCAAAAACGGAAGGAAAACACAAAGGCCAAAAGAAAAACCATTAGAATAAGTTATTTGGATGGTAGATTTGTGTGGAAACAAACGGCTCAACTAAATCATATCAATCAATCAAATCGGAAAAGAGCCGCAATCTGCGGCTCTTTTTAAACTTTCAAATTAGAACTTTTCATCTATCTTTACAGACGGTGAAAACGTTGAAACATTGAAAAAAGAAGAATTCAAAACCTTGTTCGACAGCTATTTCGAGGATGTAAGAAGATATTTGATCTACCGCTCGGGAAACGAAGAAATAGCTACCGATATTGCCCAGGATACTTTTCTCAGGATATGGGAAAAGCAGATGCTGATTGATCCAAAAACCGCAAAAGGTCTTCTCATTAAAATCGCAGGTGATTTATACGTTTCCCATTACAGAAAAGAAAAAGTTGCCTTTAATTTCTTTACCACATTTCAACCCAATCATAAAAGTACGACTCCGGAAGATGAAATCTACTTTCAGGAACTCCAATCAGCCTATGATGCAGCTTTAAAATCGATGCCTGAAAAGCAACGAACCGTATTCCTGATGAACAGGATTGACGAATTGAAATACAAAGATATTGCCGATCAATTGGAAATCAGCGTAAAAGCCATTGAAAAGCGGATGAGCCAGGCACTCGACCATTTGAAAACACATTTAAAAGACAAAATATCGGGCTTGATTTTATTCTTCCTGGGGTTTCGTTTAAACCGGAACAAAACTGAATATACCAAGTGAAAGAGAATACGGAACATATGGAACTGAGTGCAATCGACCAGCAAAGCAGAACGTTTTTCTCTGGAGGCAAATTCTCCTGGTCGAGGAGTCAGGCAGATATTTGGTTAGCTCTCGAAGCGAAGGTTGACGCTCAGCCTGCCGGGCGTTCCTTAAGATTCAGTTTTAACTTTTCGAAAATTGCAGTGGCTGCAAGTATTCTGATTTTCTTCAGTGTCGTTGGTTTTCTCCGTTATTATTCCATCAAGGTCGAAACTTCAGCCGGTCAGCATCAGTTGGCTGAACTGCCCGATCATTCAAAAGCAGAGCTGAACGCCGACAGCAAAATTACCTATTATCCATATTGGTGGCGGGTCAGCCGAATCGTCAAACTGGAAGGCGAAGCATTTTTTGAGGTTGAAAAAGGCAGGAAATTCACCGTGAATTCAACCAAAGGGACTACTCAGGTTTTAGGAACTACGTTCAACATTCTCAGCCGTGATGAGGTATATAAGGTAACTTGTATTTCAGGAAGTGTAAAAGTCAAATCTGAAAAAGGTTCCGAAGTAATCCTGAGCCCAAATAGCAAAGCTGAGATCGATAACAAAGGAAAAATTAATGTTCTAACAGGTATTGAAACTTATCCTGAAATTTCGTGGAAGAAGAATATCTTTCTATTTACGGCCACTCATTTGCAGAAGGTGTTTTACGAAATCGAAAGACAATATGGTGTGAAGATTGAAGCTCCGGTCGACAATTCGATCCTTTATACCGGAAATTTCTCCAGAGATAAGAATGTGGAAGAGACCTTGAATTATATATGTCCGGCACTCGGTTTAAAATATATCCGCAAATCGAACGTTCAGTATATAATCATGCGGGAGAATGAATGAGCAGGCGAATTAAGATACTAGTCTTTTTTACAGCGTTTTCAATTCTTGGATTGGCGCAAACCAAACCCATCCGGATTGAAGCCAATAACCAACCTCTGAGTGCAATCCTGCTTCAATTGCGCAACCAGTATGAATTTCAGTTCTCATACAACGAGAGACAGTTGTCGCAATATAAAATCACCATTTCAAAAACCTTTTCCTCGCAGGATGAAGCCATGCAGTATCTGCTCAAGGATCTTCCCCTGCACCTTAAAACCATGGACCATGTGTACATTATCATTCCGGATAAAAAGAAAAAGAAAACGGAGGATGGAAAAATCCTGACTCAGATTGCCGGACAAATTGTGGAAGCCGGTTCGTATGAGCCTCTGCCTTTTTCGTCGGTCATGATTAACAATCATCCGATGATTGCTGATGTGACCGGCAACTTTAATTTTACCACAATGGCTGATAGCGCGTACCGGGTCCGCATTTCGCATTTAGGTTATTATGTATATGATACACTGGTGTATGCCGGCATTGATCAGCAGTTTAGACTTGTTCCAAACTCGGTAAAACTTCCGGAGATCACTGCAAAACACAATTTGGTAGAAAACGCCACCATCGTGGGTGAAAGCACGGGTAAAATATCCATCAACCATTACATCGCCCGTTTTATGCCGGGACAAGGCGATAATTCGGTATTCAATATGGTTCGTCTCATGCCGGGTGTTCAGGCTGCTGGTGAACAGTCGAACGATTTGCTCATTTGGGGCAGTTATGAGGGACAAAGCCTGATTACTTTGGATGAATTTACGCTTTTCGGATTAAAGAATTACAGCGATAACATCAGTGTAGCCAATCCGTTCCTGGTTAAGAAGATCGAAATCTATAAAGGAGCTTTCGATGCAAGGTTTGGCAACCGGGTTGGCGGAATAATTAATATGATCGGAAAAAACGGAAATGTGACAAAGCCGGTTTTCAGCCTGAATATCAGTAATACTACGCTCAACGGAATGGCTGAAATCCCATTGTTCAAAAGGTCGTCGCTGCTTCTGGCTTACCGGCAAACCTTTTACAACCTGTACAATTCAGGTGACTTCAATATTTTTGCTCCAACCAAACCTGTTCCTAAAAATCAGGGCAAAGCGGCACAGCTTAAGAATATCAACTTCGACCTGAATGTTTACCCCGACGATTACCGGTTTAACGACCTGAACCTGAAATATACCTGGAACTTTGATAATGGCGACCAGTTTTATGTGAGTTTGTATGGCGGGAGCGACCATTTTAGTCTGGCCACCGATGCCATTGTCACCCGCGAAGTAAAAGGAAAACGCAACACACGAACCATCACTGATTTGTCGGTAAATTTGATGAACAACGAAGATAACAGGCAACGGGGCGGATCAGTCTTTTACCATAAAACCTGGAGTAGCCAGCTGGTTTCGAAGTTTGTGCTCACCCATTCCGACTTTTCCAAGCAATTATCCGAACAGGTTGAGTCTGTAAACAAGGCCAATGCGAGTATTTACAGTCAGGATCGGGTCAAAACCGGAAACACCGCGAATGAGAATTCGATACGGATCGAAAATGAACTCAATTTGTTAAACGGTCAAAAACTCGAATTTGGCTGTGGATTTTATAACAACGAGGCAGGCATTTCTACAAGAATAAATTTGCGTGACACCTTATCGATTGATAGCCTGAACTCATTCAGGAATGATCGGGCTTTTGCCTATGCACAGCTTGATTTGCCTCTTGCCGAACGATTGATTCTGACTGCCGGTGCCCGAATCAACATGACGGTACCAAATGCCGATTTCTATTTCGAACCTAGGCTGAGTGCGGGCTACCAGGTAAATGAACAATTGAAACTGAATGCCAGCTTCGGACGATTCCATCAGTTTATGTCAAAGATTGCCAGTGTTGACAAGGATCTGAACTACACCTACCTTTGGGTTACCAGTAACGAGCATATTCCGGTGCAGGATGCCACACAAACTGCGGTCGGTATTAATTATTTCCGGAACAATTTTACCTTCAACGTGGAAGCCTACTACAAATTTACACAGCATCTTACTGAACGGAAATTCGAAAGCCGGACTGTCGGACACAAGGTCGTTGACGGATACTTCCCGTATTTTGGCGATGCAAAATCATATGGACTCGATTTTTTCGCTAAAAAGGATTTTGGGAACCATTCAGTTTGGGCTTCCTATACCTTAAGCCATGCATTGGAAAGTCTGGCGCCATTGAATAAAAAATTACCCGATTTTACACCGGCACCTCAGGATCAGTTGCACGAATTAAAGCTTGCGGCCATATTCAATTTCGGGCATTTTTATCTTTCTTCGGATTATGTCTATGGCTCAGGACTTCAAATCCTGAAGGAAGTATTTAAGGATGAAAACACGGATGTTTCATACAGCAGAGTTGATGCAGCGGTAACGTATAAGTTTACACCAAGACGGGTTTCAGGAGAAGTTGGACTCTCCGTCATGAATCTGTTTGATACACAAAACCTGAAATATGCCAACCTGAAAACCATTATGTTGTCGCCCGAATTTGGCAGTATTCGGGTTTATTCCAATGCGGTGGCATTCACGCCCATAGCATTTCTGAAGCTGGTATTTTAATTGTTATTCAAGCAATTCGTAATCGTGCATTTCCTTCATAAACGAAACAAAATCGTCTTTCCGTTCCGAATCCATCCAGGCCATGGCGCTGCGCGGATGTTCGTTTAAGGCTCCGGTAATCAGGTAGGGGACATGGTAACCCCAATCGATTTTTCGATCCCAGGGCAGAACCTGTTCCTGAATGACTTTCAGTAACGGCAACAACCGGTATTTTGGATTTTTCAGGAAAGCAATCAGAATTTCGACCGGACAATTGCCTGCGCCACGGCCCATTCCCAGCAAAGTTGCGTCGAGATATGTAGCTCCGCCCATGAGTGCAGTGATGGTATTCGACATGGCCAGCTGCATATTGTTATGTGCATGGATTCCAATCTCTTTTCCCGGAAGTGCTTCCTGATATTTTTTAAGGAGGTGTTGAGTGGTTTCGCAATACATACTGCCAAAACTGTCGACCAGATAGATGATCGGAACCCTTGATTTGGCGCAGTCCATGAGAGCTTCATCCAAATCGCGTTCGTTCACTTTCGAAACTGCCATCAGGTTAATGGTAGCTTCATAACCTTTATCCATGCAGTGATGAGCCAGTTCAACGGCTTTATCCATTTGATGAACATAACATGCAATCCGCATCATGTCGATCACGCTGTCAGAGGCATTTGGAATATCATCAAAATCAATGCGGCCAATGTCAGCCAATGCAGATAATTTCAGTTTTGTATTATTGTCACCGACAATTCTCCTCAAATCCTCTTCGGCACAAAATTTCCATGGCCCTACTTCCTTTCGGCTAAAGGCTTTTTCGCTGCTTTTATAACCAATTTCCATGTAGTCGACTCCGGCTTCGACACAGGCATCGTATACACTTTTTACAAATTCGTCGCTGAACTGCCATTTGTTCATTAACCCGCCATCGCGCACCGTGCAATCAACTACTTTAATATCTTTATTATACATCCGTAACTATTTTTTATTGGTTTAAATTCTGATCTTCTCTTCACCCCTAAATAATTCCATTTCCCTCTTAACGTTCCAGTTTATCAGGGTTTTGTATATTTCTTCAAACAAGTCGGGGTTCAGCCTATATTTTTCGGCCCATTCCCTTCTATTCCGAAAGATCTCTTGCTGACGCTCCCTGGCAACAATTTCATCCTGGTCTGATTTGAATTTGACTATCTCGTTCACATACTCCATTCGCAAGGCAAATGATGCAATAATCTGGTAATCAATTTCATCAATGCAATTTCTGATGTCCAGAATGTCAGTGCATTCTTCAGCTTTCTTCATTAGTTAAATTTTGTGGCAAAAATAATGATCTAAAGCAAATTATCTACTAATTGTGTTAATTTATAATCAATGACTATGAAAATTGTGATATTTGAAACAGATTCGCTATAAATATTTACTACTTCAAAATGGACTAAGATTTTTCATATACCCCATGCATACGAAAGTTTTACAGCTTTCCGGTTGAACTCGTTGACATACTTTTTCCGATTTTGTTTCCTGATCGTAAGTTAGTGCTTTATAGCTTAACTCACCATCCTGTCAAATGTAGCAATTCCAAAATTCCGATAGTTCGATATTTGGATGATGCGAAAGAAAATGTTCACAATTTCGTGGCATTTACTTCAAAATCGTAAGATCAAACCAAAAGATTTGAACAACTGTTATAAGAATTGTATCTTTGAATAAAATGATCTGATATGCCAACGATTTCAATGTTTTTTGGAATTATCATCAGGATGTATTATGCACCTAAAGAGCACAATCCGCCTCATGTATATGCCTATTTTCAAGAATCAAGGATTACAATACAAATTAAGGATTGTGAAATAATTGAAGGCAAAATGCCAATCCGTCAACTAAGAATGATTCAAGCGTGGATAGAGATTCGCAGAGATGAATTATTGGCCGATTGGGAATTGTGCCAAAATGGGGAAAAGCCATTTCAAATAGAACCTTTGAAATAACGAATATGTATCTCTCAGTTAAAGATGTAAAACCACAGGAAAATTATCTTTTACTCCTTACATTCGAAAATGGAGAAAAAAGGCAATTTGATATGAAACCGTATCTTCATCTGGGAATATTTCAGGAATTGAAAGATTTGGAAATGTTCAAAACCGTGAGGACAAGTTTTGATTCCATTGAATGGGCTAACGAAGCTGACCTTGATCCGGAACTTCTGTATCAGGAAAGTCTAAGAACAGAATAAATAGCCTATCCAAGTTTCTTCAACAACCAGGCCATGTTCTCGCCCAATGTTCGCATAGTTCGCATACCTTCCTCGTCTTTGAGAACATCGCCCGGAGCGCCACCAAAAGCAAAATTCCAATAGCTCGATCCGGGAACGATCATTTGGTTGATCAGGAAGAAATTATTGATTGTCTCGAAAGCATGCAATGCACCACCACGGCGTTCAACAATTACAGCAGCACCTACTTTCCGGCGGAGTCGGTGTCCATTTGCACGGGTCACATAACCGGAAACATCGATCAGGGCCTTCATTTCAGTGGTGATATCGGCAAAATAGACTGGTGAACCCAGAATTATTCCATCGGCAGCGACCATTTTAGCAATCACTTCATTCAGGAAGTCGTTTTTGATATGGCAACGACCATCCTGAATTTCACGGCATTTCATGCAGGCGGTGCAACCGTGAACCAATTTTCCACCCAGTTGGATCAACTCAGTTTCAATGTCTTCACTTTCCAGTTCCTGAAACACGGTTTTGATCAGGATATCAGTATTTCCATGTCTGCGAGGGCTTCCGTTAATGCCAATGACCTTCATGTTAATTATCTGTTTATCAATACCTTTTCGGTAACAGTTCCTAGTTTAAGCAGATAAATTCCATTGGACCAGGTTGAAACATCGATGGTCGCTCCACCGTTTTGGTCGAGTCTGAATTGATGAATGAGCTGTCCGGTTGATGAATATATTTCTCCGTATAAATTGGACTGATCCTTGAATGTTATCTTGATTTTATCATTCCCGGGATTTGGATAAACTGTTAATGATTTATTTTTCAAAGTTGCCGGAACTCCTACCATCTGGTCAATCGCCAGAATCTTCCAGTATTCGCCAAAATGGTTGTCAACATCGAAACGGGTCAATGAAATTCCCTGTTTCGAGTTTTGCGGCACCGGCCAAGGATCTTTGATGCCATAAATGACCTGATCTATCACCTTTCCATATCGGTTTACCAGTTGAACCTTTTCCCCGGAATCGGACAGGTGACCGCTTTCCCACTGATACACCACTGCGCCCTTTCCATTCCAAAATGCAGAAGCGGCATTCGAGCTGATATAGATTTTCTCCTTCGAACTGATGGAGGATTCTTTGGGAAATGTAAATTTTATTCCACTCGCAAACGCGCAACTATCCAAGGTAATTTTTGAATCTGACGGATTATACAATCCTATAAATTCAAGATCTTCAGCGCCAGGATCGGTTACGTAAGCGATGTCGGTAATCATAACAGATAGCGGGATAACTGGTAATTTCAAATTGGCTCCTAAGGTTTTTCCATCCGTTCCAGCATCAATGAGCGGTGAACCTGAGACTAACGAAAAGTCGTAGACAACAGGATTTATAAACAGCGGATTCGTGTTCAGGTTGTTTTTACCATCAGGTAATTTTTCCGTATCGTCAGATGAGTTTGAAATACTAAGGGCCGAAAATTCGTCGCTAAAATAACCCAATTCGTACGAGTTTGAAAGGATTGAATTCGTTACTACCAAATTTGAGCCGGCATCACCGGCATGCTTTTGATAGTTGGCCAGCGCATAAAAATTCCCGTAATACGTACAATGATCGATTTTTACACTGCTCGAATCTTTCATTCCGGCACCCATTCCGCAGTTGATAAAAACTGAATTGGTGATTTTGGTTGACGAGCGTTGCCCAATCGAAACACCCTTGTCGTTAATATTGTAGGCAATTATATTGTCGACAATCACATTTTTAGCGTGATCGCCCAAATCGACTGCATCGGCGTTAAACCCGTCAAAGTCGTGAAAATAGCTATTCTTGACAATGCTGTTTCCTTCTGACATCTCGCCAAAATCGAGGGCATCAGTATCGACCCCGGTATTCCCAATAAATTCACAACGATTGATAATAATCTTGCCTCGTTTGATATTTATCTCGTCGCAGCCCGCATAATCAGAATGTATCCGGCTGTTACTTATTGTAGTCTGACAATTATAAACGTTGATTGGGTTTTTATAAACGTCCACAACGGTTATACTGTCGAGCATAACGGTCGAATTATCAACCGCCAGCGCGGCAATATCCCGGACCGGATTTGACCCTTCCGAACCATTTTCAATGATTACATTCTTAAACCAGATGGTATCCTTTGCATTCTTAATATGGATTAAACCCCATTTTTTTCCGGCGTCTTGCGGATTGCTCCTGAAAATAATTGGTTCCGACTTGGTTCCCTTTGCCAGAATGGTCGCTGCTGAGAAAATGGAAATCCCGTCCGACATCCAGATTTCAACACCGGGTTCAATAATCAGTTTCCCGGTTGAGGTAATGTTCACATTATCAGGAACAACATAAGGAGAGCAGGATTTTGAAAGAGTTACTTCGGTTGTAATTTCTGCCGGTAGTATACATTTTCCGTCGCCTTCAAAAACTGCGGTAAGGTTCAGCGCCGATTGAGGGCTGACAATCAGTTCTTTGGCTGTAGAAAGGTAATTTCCAACACCATTCATTGTGGCCGACAACTCCAGGTCGAAACTCACATCGCTGCTGTTAGCCGCATTCTGGTGAACTTCAACAGCTACCACATTATTTCCTGTTATCAGAGATCCTGCACCAATGGCGAAGGTATGAAAATCAGACTCATCAGCTCCTGAAATGTTTGTTGATGCCAATGTTCCAAATCCAATAGTTCCGGCTGGCATGTTATATCGTTGCATCTCTTTTCCATTGAGGTAAATAACTGCACCATCATCACATTTCAGCAGCAAGGACAATCCGGATACATTTTGTTTATTATTCAGGACAAAGCTTTTCCTGAAATAGGATGTGATCTGTTTATTATTCGCATCGTTACCATAGTTTATCACGGTTTTTTCACCACCATCGCCATAACCCAACTCTGCCTGACCTGATTTCCAGGTAGCATCGTTATAGTTTGACGGTATCCAGGAAGTTCCAAGATCGGTTCCTGTATCGGAATATTTCCATGTCTGTTCCTTACCGATTAAAAGTGAATCTCCATTAGTTTTCCAACCCTTGAAATTGTACCCGTCTTTTGCTTCAGCAGTTAATTTAATGGTTTCACCTTTTGGATAGCCTCCGTTACAAACATCGACAGGGATTTTCAATCCGTTGAATGTCAAATTTCCCGCTTTTGCCGGAACTGTTGAAACCGTAACAGGAACCTGGCTTTGAAAACCGTAATTGGTTAAATCGTTCAATATTACACCCGGCCTTGCATGAGCAAATGTTTTCAGCTTTTCAACTTCTGAGAGCCAATAGTCAAACGAGGGAATAGGATTCCCGTAACTTGAATGAGTACCAGCCCAGCGGGCAATATGAGCTGGAATATCGGCTGCAATTGCTTGCTTATGGGCTTCAATCCTTGCAATCATCCGGTCGGGATTAAAGCAGGTAAAAAGCAGATCGGCCAGCCTTCGTCCAAACTGTTTTTTATAATCTGAATTGTTCATCAAACTCTTAAATGGCCAGGGACTTCGACCATCTGAATTGGTATAATTCATATAAAAACTGATCAGATTTCCATTGGTGTCAAAAAATCCACGGTCAAGATCCATAAGAAGCCACTTCCATTTTCCGGAATCCTTAGGTTTCCATGCCTCTACATTATGGCCAATCGACCCGTTTGCAGAATATACTTCGGTACAAATCAGATCAGTAAAATTAACGATATCCATATCTGCTGCTAAAGCATCATAGTTTGCCTGGTTTGTTAGATCTTTTGATGCAAGGTCAAATAAATGTTTGTATTCAACTACATTCGGATCTCCTACATCACCGACGGGTTCCGTATCAGTTTCCAACACCATGTTAAAAGTTCCTGCTTTCTCTCCATGGTTTTCGACGATGTAATCTTCATCGTATTTTTCGCGAATGTTGTGGATACCCAGAAATTCACCATTGAGATAAACCACGCTGGCACGAAATCCCAATATGTCGAAGTTGGTGTAACCCACTGTCGCCGTTTGTTGCATCCCGTCTCTGAAAAGGGTATTACTCCAGTCGCTTCCGGAAGCCCTAAGCGCAAAATCTTTATAAGAAGTTCTCGATTTGTCTAATATCCATGGGTAATCGAGCTTAGTTGACTCATATGCCTTTTTGAAATAGATTCCAAGCATTTTTTGAGGCAATTGCCAGGATAATAAACCATTTACTTTTACCCCTGCCCGCTTGTTAAATGCAGCTTTAGTCCTGCCATCATTCTCATAAAGTTCAATATTAACGGGGACCTCCCAATCGGGTTTAAAATTTCGCATCACATAAATTCCTGAATCAGCTGCCCAAAAATTGTCTGGTGCTGTTGATAAACAAACAATTGGCAGCTTGTTGATTTTATTATCAATGTCGATCAGGTAAGTATTCGTACTGACCAAACCGGGAATCTGTCCTGGTTTAAAAATCCGAGCTCTGACAACTGTATTTTTAGTAATACTGATCGGGTCTAATGCAATTGGTGACAGTTCATTAGGTTCTGTCCCATCAAGTGTGTAGCGCACATCGCCCCCAAATATTGTATTAATTTCAAGAGAAATGGAGTTGTGGTAAACACCACCGGAAGGCGAAAAATCAGGATCGCTTTTTACAATATCCGAATAACCTGTTGTAGTATTTGATTTACCAGGAGTGGGTGAGGTAAACAATACCCAGTCACTGCTTCCGTCGGGTTTTCTTCCCATCGAAACATTTGGATCGGGAACCCCCAATAGAGTCGAATCGAGCACAGTTATTGAACCTGCGCCATAGTTATAGAGGTCAGAATTTTGAACCCCATAAACAACCGAATCAATCAACGCTCCGGACCGGTCTGAAAGCCCGATCTGCTCTCCTGAAGCCGAAAGTGCAAAACTGGTGTGATTGGCCGAATCTTTATTGTCTGCCCAGAAAAGTGCGAATCCTTTTGCAGCAATGGTCATTTGGTTGATTTTCCACTTTTGAGGTTTTTTCAAATTGTCGGTCAGGAAATAACCATCCAGAATTACCGGCGAAGTTCCATTGTTATACAACTCAATCCAGTCGGCACTTTGTTTGTAATCAGGATCGAGGATCGTGTTTGTATTCGAGGCCATGAATTCGTTGATATACAACTGACTATAGCCTGCTGTTGAAATAAACAGAAGAATTGTTAGAAATTTGAAACGGTTCATTTGGTTTAGTTATTAGTAACCAGAATATTACTTCAGTCCTGGTTCAAAATGATTAGTTTGAAAATTGTTCTGGTTATAAAGGCTTGCAATTTAGTTCAAAGTTTGATTCTAATAAAGCGAAATTCTAATTAAATTAGAAAAACTCAGTTTACCTGCTCTTTATCTCCGGGTCAGGTAGCTTTTTGACTTTCCATATCTACTGATTAAAGACCAACGAAATGATGTTTGCTCCCATTTGTAAAGCTTTCTGGCGAACATCTTCCGGATCGTTATGTACCGAGCGGTCTTCCCAACCGTCGCCCAAATCGCATTCATAATCATAGAAACAAACCAGACGCCCTTTATAAATCAAGCCAAAACCCTGAGATGGTTTTCCATCATGTTCATGAATCTTGGGTAACCCGTTCGGGAAAGGGTACTTTTGATGATAGATGGGGTGTTCGAAAGGAAGTTCAATGAAATCAATTTCAGGGAAGACTTTTTTCATTTCCCTCCGGATAAACTTGTCAATTCCGTAATTGTCGCTGATGTGCAGAAAACCTCCTGATTCCAGGTAGGTTCGAAGGTTGGCTGCCTCTGAATCTGAGAAAAATACATTTCCGTGTCCGGTAATGTCGACCAAAGCAAAATTAAACAGATCCACACTTCCCGGCTCGACTATTCCCGGTTCCGGATCAATGTCGGTTTTCAGGTTTTCGTTGCAAAAGGTGATCAGGTTTCCAACCGAGGTCGGATTGGCATACCAATCGCCGCCGCCGTTGTATTTCATCACTGCAATCCGTACCGAATGCGTTTGGGAAAAGGTTATTCCCGGCAAAATCACAAGCAACAGTATCCCAAGTTTCCTGATTTCAGGAAAGAGGAAAAAGGAGAGAGGAAAAGTTTTCTGACCTGATTGCATGAAAAATGGTCCATTCTTTTTGAATTTTAACATTGCCTGCCATTTTTTGGGATCGGTCAAAGGTAAAAATATTCAGAGTTTTTAAGGTTTACCATTTGAACGAATGATTATATTTCTGAAATTAATGCCAATTTTACCAATTGAAGTTTCCCACATATCTGAAGCCCGATAATAGGGCATTTTAAGTTTCATAATTATCTGTTCAGTAGTTGACTAATCGACACGCTATCAGGCTACTGCCTGACAGTTGACAGTTTCGTTGCTATTTTGGCAATTATCT
>JANXYV010000061.1 GCA_025355875.1 Prolixibacteraceae bacterium
ATTCGGCTGCAATCATCAACCTATGAGCCTTCTCGTCTAATAATGGGGCTAAAATTTTATGCCGATTTGATATCAACTCCGTATCTTTCATGCCTGAAAGGTACTTCTTTATAATGAAACAAACAAGTTATTTCGTTACAATTTCTTAGATAGTAATTGAACCTTAATGAACACAAATTATGAACTATAACATTCGGCATGAATTTCATCAGGATAATGAGTTTGTCCTGGCCACGATCAGGAAAAGATTTGTTGCATTCCTCATTGATTGGTTCATTCTTATACTGATTTTTATTTGTATGATCCTCTTGTTTGCGGTGTTCGATATGAACCTTTCGAAAATAAATGTCCATGGAATTTTCGATGTTGAAGTTGAAATGAACAACGCACCTTCCTGGTTAATTACCTTTTTGAAATTTTTATTTGGACTAATGCCGGTCCTTTATTTCACCATGTCGTTTTATTTCTTTCAGGGACAAACCATTGGAAAATATTTTCTAAGGATAAAGGTGCTTTCATTGTACCATGAACACCTCGGATTGTGGCATTGTATCGAACGAAGTTTGGGCTATTTTGCATCGGCACTTGAGTTTGGATTTGGCTATATACAAGCTCTTTGGAATCCTAACCGGATGACGCTCCATGATAAAATCGGAGAGACGATAGTTATAGAACTTCCGGTTAAGAAACAGTTGTAATCAGGTTTCATGAATAAAATTCAACAAGCTTTAAGGCTGGGCCGGAAACTGATCGATTTCAAGATTGCCATTTCAGGGGCAATTGTGATGGGAGGAATCGTATTCAGTATCAATTATTTTTCGACTGCGAATCTGGCAGGCTCGATTACAGCAGCCCTCAAACAGGGAACTTATACCTTTATTTTGGGTGGAGTTTTAATGAAAAGTTGTGAACTCCTTGCCACCAGCATTCAGCGACGAACGCTTGCCATCTTGGCCTCGGTGCTAATTCCTTCTGTTTTTACGCTTTTACTCACTTTTGCCATGCACAGCCTCAAAGGCACTCCAAAGCCGGTTGAATCGACGCTTCCAACCTTAATTATCATTCCGGCAACGGCGATTTGGGGCTTCCTCAAACGAAGGCAAATTGATCAGAAACGAGCGTTGAATAACACAAAGGTCCATTCAGACCCATCTGAAACCGACGGGCAAAGGAAGAGCTGAAGAAGGTTTTTCCAGTTGGCAAATTCTTCGTTCAATGTTGAACAACCAGGTGAATCATAATCCAACCTTGTTTTAATTGATAAAAACAGTTACCTTGCTTGAAGATTAATCGACAGCATGAAACAATTGGTATGTATACTGATTTTCAGCCTGACCCTCACGGCAAACAATTCCAGATTCCATTTTACTGAATTCTGGTTGTGAAAGATTACATTTATCGAATGTTATTACCGTTTAACTGAAACCATAAAATAATCAGATATGCGTAACAAGTTTATTTTCACCTTAATACTGATGTTTTCTTCGATGCAATGGCTGTCGGCACAACGCGGATATTACGACGCACCCTACAAACGTTATGAAGCTGATTTGGCGGACTTGACGAATGGCGCTGTGGCTACTTCAAAATCCTATTCGCAGGCCGATTTGCAATCGGAAGCATCGGATCAGGTTTGTGTGGACATGAAAAATACAGATGCGACGGCCGAATTCACGTTTTCAGAACCGGCCGACGGTTTGGTGATCAGGTACTCCGTTCCTGACGGTGAATCGGCAGTGATGGGTGTGTACGATGGAACTACGAAAATTACCAGCCTCACCCTGACTTCAAAATGGTCGTGGGAATATTTGTGGAGCAATGGAGATCCGAATAATATAGGAATCACCAATAAAAATCCAAAGATGCGGTTCGACGAAGTTCGCTTCAAATTGCCCAACAAACTCTCGAAGTTGAAATTGGTCAGGGAGAGTGGAAACCCATCACTCGATTTCGTTGAAATGGAGCCTGTTCCGGAGGCAATCCCTGCGCCGGTTGGAGCAGTTGTTTATAGCGGCGACGGTAGCACTTTGCAGGCATTCGTCGATGCAAACGGTTCTAAAACAATCTTTATACCTGCAGGTATTTACAACATCCATAACCAGATTTACTTTGGAGTGGCCAAAACCAAGCTTCAGGGAGCCGGAATGTGGTATACTCAGCTGAATTTTACGGTCATCGATGCCAGCAATGGCGGTTTGCGGGCCGATGCTCCGGATATTGGTTATTCCGACCTTTATTTAACCACTGAAATGACCACCCGTACCAACGGATACGGAGCAATTATCGGTGTTTATACTTCGGGATCAGTCATTCAAAATATTTGGGTAGAACATTGTGCCACCGGATCGTGGATCGCTCAGTTTGTTGGAGGTGCAGGACCAGCCTATGCCGATGGTTTTTTGATGAAGAACTGCCGGTTCAGAAATACATACGCCGATGGGGTCAACCTTTGCAAAGGAACCAGTAATGCGATCGTCGAACATTGTAATTTCAGGAATAACGGAGATGATGGCATGGCAATCTGGAGCGCTGAAGGACTGGAATGTATCAATAACACCTTCCGATACAACACGGTTGAAGATGTCTGGCGTGCGGCTGGAGCAGGCTTGTATGGAGGCAAGGATAATAAATTTTACAACATCATCATTAAGGATAACGTCGAAATCGGGATTACGATTAACAACTTCTTTAAGGGGGTTGGGTTCAACGATAACGGAATGCATGATTTTCATGACATTACACTAATCGGATGCGGCACATTTAATGATACGAACAACAATAGGGTGGCAGCAATTAACATCAGCGGAGGCTCAAGTGCAGGAACAAAAGTTCAGAATATACAATTCAACAGCATCAATATCAATGATTCTAAATGCGATGCCATTCGAATCGCGAAGAATTCGGGCAGTGGTATTCTTAATGTCAAATTCGAGAATATTACCATCGATGGTACCGGAAAGGAATATCCTGATAACAACATCAAAAATTCCAGTCAGGGTAGAGGATACGCTGTTATTTTCGAAAATTATCCGGTTGGTAACGCAACCTATTGTAATTTGAACTATTCAAATTTAGGTGGCAATTCAAATAATACGGCTTTTAATACCACACAAAAAGGTACTTTTTCGTGGACGGCCCTTACCGGTTGTGATTTGGCTGCGGTTACCGGTGTGAGTCTCGCCCCGGCCGATACCAGCATTGCCGGAGGTGCCACTTTTCAGCTTATTCCGAAATTTACACCTGCCAATGCTTCCAACAAAATAGTTAGCTACAAATCAGGCAATCCGGCAGTGGCAACAGTTGATTACTCTGGTATAGTTTCAACTTTATCCAAAGGACAGACAACAATAACCGTGACCACTCAGGATGGCAATTTCACTGCAACCAGTGTTTTGAGCGTAACAAGCACCCCATTAACTGTTTACAGGATCAAAAACCGCTGGTTAGGTTCTTACCTGTTCGATGGCGGCGATCGCGTAAAATATGCGAATACGGTAAGTGGCAAGACTTATTTGTGGCTGATCGAAGACATGGATGGGGCAAAAGAAATCAGGAATTTCTCAACCGGCGATTATATGCACATCGAAAACCTTACCGGCTATGTGCAATGCACCACACGCACCCCCGGAGCAATGAGTTCGAGATGGTCGCTGGAAGATGCTGGCGATGGATATGTCAGGCTTAAAAGTGAATGGAATACCGCAGATTACATAAATGTCGAAAACAAGCAGGATCAGGCGCAGTACGGAGCCATCGTCAATACCTGGTGGAGCGCCATGTGGATACTTGAACCTGTCATAATTCCAACTTCGGTTGCAAGTTTATCGCTTGAGAAAACTGCAGGGATCTATCCCAATCCTTCTGATGGTAATTTCAACTTAGCAATAAGCAATTTTGCTCCGGATGAGAAAGTGTCGATTACCATTTTCAACCTTGAGGGAAAGGTAATGTATTCCAATTCCACAGTCGTTGATGAGGTGGGATATCGGAATCTGAAAGTTTTTGCAGGAAATGTTCTGACTCCGGGAAATTACTATGTTGTGGCAAAAGGAAAATTTAACTTTTCTGATGTTAAGTTATTGATATATAATTAATTGTGATAAAATTCTTCCAGGTTTCATTCTTGGTCGGTCACCCGACAGAATGACGAGAAAAGAGCCAACTGGCAGAAGAAATTCTGTGAGCTGGCTCTTTTGAATTTCCGGAATATCTGTCAATCGGAAACTAGGGCAGTTAATGATCAAATCACCTATATTTGCCGTTGTGAAAAGACAAATTGAATTACTGGCGCCGGGCGGAGATGTAGATTCGATAAAAGCTGCCATTGCAGCAGGTGCCGATGCTGTCTATTGCGGTTTGGATAAATATAATGCACGGCATCGCGCTGCAAATATAAGCTTCGACGATTTACCGGGAATTTTGCGGTTGGCTCATCAGCACAATTGTCAGGTTTTTCTGACACTGAATATCATTGTTCTTGACCATGAAATCCCTGCTTTGATTGGCTTACTCAACAAGTTGGTAAATACAAATATCGATGGTGTAATTGTTCAGGACCTCGGGCTGTTTCACCTTATTGCGACCTATTTTAAAAGCCTAAAATTACATGCCTCTACGCAACTGACCACCCATAACGAAGGTCAGATTCGGTTTCTGAGTAAACTCGGTGCTTCTCGCGTTAACTTGTCACGCGAGTTAAATCTTCTGGAGATCAAATTCTTAACTGCGGCTGCTCATCAGAACAAGGTAATGACGGAGGTATTTGTACATGGCTCCAACTGCCTCTCCTTTTCGGGCATTTGTTACATGAGTTCGCTGCATGGAGGAAACTCCGGAAACCGTGGCCGTTGCAGCCAACCTTGCCGTGATCCGTATTTGACAACTCCTTCCGGAAAGGATTTCCCACTTAACCTGAAAGATAACTCAGCCTGGTTTGATCTGGCCAGACTTGCTGAGGCTGGTGTTGACTCAATAAAAATTGAAGGAAGAATTAAAGAGTTTCATTATGTGTTTACAGTGGTCGATGCCTGGAAAAAGCAACTCCGGAGTTTTTATGAGAAAGGCCAAATCACAAACGACATTGGCGGTCTCTATCAGGTTTTTAACCGCGATTTCACCAACGCTTATTTTACCGGAAGCGTCGATCAAAACATGTTTATCGATAATCCCCGCGATCATTCAGCCATCCATCGTGCTGAAAATCTTGGTGGTTTAACCGATGAAAACATCGAAAAAGCGAAACAGGAACTATTTGATGAAAAAGCGAAGATCATCGCTAAGGTCCGGAGGAAAATAGGGAAATTAAGCATTGCCAAAATCCCTTTAAGAATCCGTATTTCTGGGGTATGTGGCGCACCTCTGTATGTTAATGTAAATACTCCGGACAGTTCATTTGTTGTTCGTTCAGAAATGAATCTGGTAAATAACGGCAACGAGGCCATTGATCACTCAATGCTGATGAAACGGCTCAAAGCAATCAATGTTACTGAATATTTTATTTCTGAACTGGACCTGAAAAATCTCCCGACTGATCTTTTTATTCCGTTTAAAGAGCTCACTGCAATCAAAAAACGACTGTTGTTTATCCTGAACAATTCAAAGGAAACGGTTGATCCCATTGACATTCCAGTCATTCCGGTACATTCTGGAGTAAAAACGAAACCCTCATTGTCAGTATTGATTTCCTCACAGAAGCATTTGCACTTCTGCCAGGAAACTGATGCAGAAATCCTTGGCTTTAGTTTAATTTTGCGTTGCAATTAACATTTGATACCTGGTATTAATTTGGCGATACCTCGATAAGGTCAACATATCCTCAGTTGAACAGTCGATCATGTCTTGTTCGGCGCAAATTGACTTTCTGAATGCCTGC
>JANXYV010000062.1 GCA_025355875.1 Prolixibacteraceae bacterium
ATTCGGCTGCAATCATCAACCTATGAGCCTTCTCGTCTAATAATGGGGCTAAAATTTTATGCCGATTTGATATCAACTCCGTATCTTTCATGCCTGAAAGGTACTTCTTTATAATGAAACAAACAAGTTATTTCGTTACAAATTCTAAGGTAAAGTCAAAAGAAATAAGGTTGGTATAAGGTAAATCATTGTTGACCAAGCTCGTCACACCTTTGGTGTTTTCCATCTTGAATTCTTCCATTGATTTTGTTCTTCTGTATGGAGGAAAGTCCAGACCACGATCCGGCTGATTTTGTTTCCCTGTCCCATCGGGATGGTTTCTACGCCAAAGGCTTCGGCTTGTTCCAGCGTTTTATAAATGCTTTTCAGGTTCGATTCTTTCGAAACCAGCGTCGAAAAACAAAAACAGTTCGTGGCGAACTTCTTGCTCTGCAAAATCATGTTTCGAACGAATTTTTCTTCGCCTCCATCGCACCACAGTTCATGATTCCGGCCTCCAAAATTCGGAGTAGGTTCTTCTTTTTTGTCCAGATTGAGGTTGTGTATTTTCCGGAGTGTTCCGGCCTGCGCTTCCTTTTCAGAAGCGTGAAAGGGCGGATTGCAAACCGACAGATCAATGAGTTCATCTTTCCGGATAATTCCGTAGAAAAAGTCTTTCGGATTCAATTGCAGTTTACACTCGACTTTTCCCTGCAATACCGGATTCGAAGATATTATTGCATTCGCCGATTCGATGGCAAGAGGATCAAGGTCAGATCCGATAAACGACCAACCGTATTCCTGAATACCAATGATCGGATAAATGCAACTGGCGCCAAGTCCAATGTCGAAACATTTGATCTCAGGTCCAGCCGGGATTTTGCCATAGTTATTCCGGCACAGAAAATCGGCCATGTGATGAATGTAATCGGCCCTTCCGGGAATGGGAGGACACAAATATCCATCCGGAAGGTTCCAGCTGACTATGCCGTAATGATGTTTCAGGATCGCTTTGTTCAAGGCTTTTACTGCTTCAGGACTGGCAAAATCAATCGATTCGTCTCCATACAGATTCGGTTTGACAAACTGTGCCAAATCCGGAGAACTTTCAATCAGTTTTGCGAAATCATACCTTTCGCGGTTTTTGTTTCGCGGATGGAGTTTTGATTTTTCTTTGGGGTGTTCCTTTTTTTTCTGGAGCATGGAAGTCTTTTCTCTGTTTTTGATCCTGCAAATTTAGAATATTAACAACAGGAATTACCAACATACATTTTGCCTCCGGAAAAGATCAATTCCTGATTTCCTTTCCATAGCATGAAAGTTCAGGTGTTAAATAATACTAAATTCTCAACTAAATTTTTTTCAACTTGTTTGAAATGCAGATTTGTATAAACAAAGATTTCGAAAAATGAAAACACTGAATCTGAAAATCGCATCACTGGGCTTACTCATGCTGAGTTTGATTTCCGGTTTTAATGGGATGTCGCAAACCGCCGGTAGTTTTACGTTTACAATCATTCCGGTTGCCCACAATGGCAGTTACGGAGCAAAACATGTGGTGGCTGTATGGATAGAGAATTCTGCCGGAACATTCATCAAAACCAAATTGAACCAGTCTTCAAGAAGTACCATAGATCATTTGGCAACATGGACTTCCAAATCAAATTCGAATGTGGTGGATGCAACTACCGGCGCGACCCTGACAAGCTACTCTCCGCTGACTGTTAAATGGGATGGAACTGATGTTTCGAAAGCAATTGTTGCCGACGGCGACTACAAAATCTGGATCGAAATGGCCTGGGACAACAGCAAAACAACGGGAAAAACGGTAACTTCATTTGGTTTCACCAAGGGCACACAGGCCTTTCATCTTGCTCCGGCCAATTCAGACTTATTTACAAATGTAGTTTTGGATTGGGTACCGGCAAGCACAGGAGTTGGCTCAATTGCACAAACCAATGTGGTCAGCGTATTTCCCAATCCGTCGAAGGGGCTGGTGAATGTCGACTTCGAATCGGCATCGGCCGGATGTCGCATCCGGGTTTCAGATACCAATGGATCGGTTGTATTCGATACCGAAGTTTCTCAAGGAACAACGGGGATTCGCACACTCGATTTACGAAAATTTCCGAATGGTGTTTACCTGTTTAAAATCATTAACCCATATAAAATGGATGATTTAGCTTTCAAGGTAATCCTTGAAAAGTAGTTCCTGAAAAAAGAACCGGCCTTTTAAAAACTCCACTTCAGACGACCGAATGCGATCTGGCCGATATCGCCGAATTCGGTGCCGAGTTCACCAAAAAAGAGTTGCCCGACCAGCATCAGTTCCAGGTTTTGCAACAATGAATAGCTCAGTTCGGGACCAAGATAAAACGATCCGTCTGATGGATTGACGATTCCGGCGAAACTTGCGGTGAGCAAAGGATTGATCGGTTTCGAAACCTGCCCGAATACCGACCAACGGGCAACGGATAAGGTTTTTGCCGACAAGGCATTGTTTAAAATAAGTTTCATTCCTCCCGCTTTCCCGGTTTTTCCAAGGCTATTGAAAAGTACGCTGCTGTGCAGGTACCAGCCTTCTGTAAAAGTGTAATCGGCCGAGACTGAGGCGACACTCGCTTCCTTCGAAAACTGGTTCAAGGGTTGAAAATGGGTAAACTCTCCGCGAAAACCGGCTCCTTTGATATCGCCCGACCAGCCGGTGCCAATCACCCAATCGTTTCCGGCCTGACCGCCCATCAATTGAAAATCGGTTTTCCATTTCGAGAAGCGGTACAGTCCGGCTATGGCCGAATGTGCCTGATCGTGTTCGGGTTTGACGACCATTTCAACCGATGAGGTCGTTCCGGTGTAATATTGAATACGGACGGCATCGGTTCCCGGTCGTTCTTCGTAGTCAAAATCGAAATACGAAAAGCTGTTGAAAATATCGTTCGGATTCCAGACCAGGTTCATTCCCCAGTTGATGCGTTGTCTTCCGGCCCTGATTTGCCATTTTCCCGTTGAGTAATCGAGGTAAGCCCGGTCGATCATGGAATGGAGAAACCAACCGTTACCCTGGGCCGAAAACCAGGATAAGTTCATTAGTCCGTAATCGACCTTAACCGTATTTTGATACTCCGGAATGTCTTTCACAAGGCTTCCGAAAAACAGCCGGTTCCGCATTTCCACTACCGTAGTGAGCTTATCGGTAGTATACCATTTGAAATTGATCCGGTTATGAATAATATCCGACCAAAGGTTCTGATGGTCAATTCCCGGAATCGGGTATTCGGGGGTATAAAACATAAACAGATCTTTCACATAACCATTCAGGCTAATCCTGCTTTCCTGATCAAAGGCCCGCAGAGGCCAACCGATCAGCAGGAAAAGAATGATTTTGTTTAGAATCCGTCGCATGGTCAGGGTAATGTGGGTTGAAATGGTTTTTTGGTTTCTATTGTTACAGTGGTTTCTGTTGTTTGGGTTTCTATTCCCAATTTTCCTTATTTGTTTTTATAGTCGCCTGCATAATCCATCGCGCACATGGTTTGGTAATTCGGATGTTTCCCAAATGAAACTCCTGCAAACCGGAAACAGGGATTCAGGATATTTTTGCGGTGCGAACGGTCGGGCACGCCATCGTCGATCAGCAAAAAGATGACGATTTGCCGGGCTTCGAAACTTCCGTAAGTAATGTCTTCGGCGGAGCAAATATCCCAATCGCCGTATTTTTCGATGCGCTTTTGCGGTGTGGAACCATTGCGGGCAATATGACCGATTCCACCATATTCTTGCTGATCGGTCACCAAATCCCGACTGGCTTTGGTAAGACCTTCCACCGGTTTTAAAATGGGTAATTCGCTGGTTTGTTTCAAAACCTGAAGACATTCTATAAGCGGAGCAATTCCTTCCTGGGTTTTTAAAGGCTCTTGTCCGGGATAAGTGAAGATTTTTCCCTCAAAGGCGGTTTGCAAATCTTCGAGATACTCTTCGGCAAACCGTTTCGGATTACTGCGGACTTTATTGAGTTCCAGGATGACATTCTGCTCTAGTTCGCTTAGATAGGCTTCATCATTGGCGGTATTCAATTCATCAGGCCACGGCTTTTCTTCCGGAAGTCTATCTGAAATGCCAGACACAAAAAGGATGGTAAAGAATATAATTATCAAATATTTCATCAGTAATATTTCACGTTTGGTAATAATTTTGGGTATTTCATTTCGTCCGAAAGTAGAATCGTGCTTCCTCAATCACCTTACCACGAACGAGAGGTTGCTTCATTTATTCCAGAGCTACAATACTATCACCGCTAAGCGGTTTTTATTTTTTGAGAACTGTGACTGATCACTGCGACTGCTTTACTTTTTTAAGTCACTGATAATTTTTCCGTCTTCCAGGGTAATCACCCGTCGCGCTTTATTCACCACCCGCTGATCGTGCGTGCTGAAAATAAAGGTGATATTCTCTTTCCGGTTCAGTTCTTCCATAATCTCCAGCAGGTTTTCGGTCGATTTTGAATCGAGGTTGGCGGTGGGTTCATCGGCAAGCACAAACTTCGGTTTCGAAGCCAGCGCCCGCGCCACAGCCACGCGTTGCTGTTGTCCACCTGAAAGTTTGTTTGGTCGGCTGTTCTCGCGGCCCTCCAGTCCAACTGCTTTCAGGAGCGACATGGTGCGGCTTTCGCGTTCTGCTTTCGGCTTGTTTTGGAGGTGCATGATGAATTCGACATTTTCTTTGGCAGTCAGCACCGGAATCAGGTTATAGGCCTGAAAAACAAAGCCGATGTTCCTCAGCCGGAAATCAATCAGTTTTGTCGAACTGAGTTGGCTGATGTCGGTTCCCCCTATCAAGATCTGCCCGGAACTGGGTTGATCGAGTCCGCCAAGCAAATTCAGAAAAGTGGTTTTCCCCGAACCCGACGGACCGACGATAGCAGTAAATTCACCTTCTTCGATGTTCAGGTCGACGCCGTTCAGTGCGTGAACCTTTACTTCCGAATCGTTATAGATTTTTTCGAGCTTTTTTACTTCAATGACGTTCATGATATTATAGTTTCAAGTTCCAAGTTCCAAGTTCCAAGTTGCAAGTTCCAAATTCCAAGTTTGGTTGATAAGGATTATTATTTGAATTTGTTTCCCTTAAGTTCTGAATCTTTCAGGTAAGTCTGTCCTCCCATGAAATAAGGTGACAAGAAGTTTAGTTGATAACTTTTAAATTTCGCTTTATTATGGGAAGTAAAATTAGAAAAGTTAGGCATTTTAGCACGGAGTTTAAAAGAGAAAAAGTCAAGCAAATTGACGAA
>JANXYV010000135.1 GCA_025355875.1 Prolixibacteraceae bacterium
CATATACAAATAGCCGGGATAATCTTTCTTCTTCAGCATCGAATACATCAGGTCGGCGGACTGGGTTTTAACCGACCACTCCGTCAGGACGGGAATCCCCACAAGTCCGCAGGCAAAATGGCCGCCTCTATTTTTTTCCGTTTCGTTGACCAGGCTTTGAGTAACCGCACTGGTCAGTCCTTCGGGAACAACTCCTGCCAACATTGGGTAAGCCAGATCGATCTGAGTGGCGGTAGCATAGGTATTTTTGGATGAATCGAAATAGCTTTGGTGGATCTGTTTCTGAAGCTGATCCTTCTTCCGTGAATACAATCCGGCATCGTTAGTCTTTCCAAGCACCGTGGCTATTTTCTGCATGTCATCGTAGCAAACCGCAACGAAACAATTGTTTACCAGGCCAACCGAAGCTTCAGCCTGTTGATTGATTCCTGTCGGCGTAGCCCAATCACCGAGGTACCATCCCCTGTAATCGGTATCGGGCCATGGTTTCAGCAAGCCATCAACCGAGTATTTATCTACATATTCCAGCCATTTTTGCATAACCGGGTAATATTTTTCAAGAACAGCGACATCGCCGTAGTTCAAATAGGTCTTCCAGGAAGCTGTAATGATAAAGCCACACCAGTAAGGGCCACCACCTGCCTTATACGGATTAGGTGCTGTGTGAGGCATCCCTCCGTCATCGCGGACACAGTCGGCCCATGCCTGCAACCAATTCGCATACAAAGGATTCAGGTTGAACATCGTTTGTGCCGTTTCTGTAGATGCATTCCCGTCGCCACCGTAACCCAAGCGTTCGATAGTTGGACAATCTACCAGATCGCCGCCAATACTAAGGCATTGCAGCGTGTAAAAAATCATGTCGTGAATTTTATTCAATTCCGGATCGGAACACTGAAACCCGGATGCCAGCTCAAAGCCAGTATGAACCAGGTAGGCTTTAATTGATTCGACAGCAGGGGTTTTCGTCAGTTTAGAAATCCGGACATACCTGAATCCATGATAATTGAATTTGTTTTTGAATACCTCAGAACCTTCTCCTGAAGCGATGTAACGGTCGGTTTGCTTCTGATCGGCGAACTTCCCTTTATCATCCAGGTGGTCTGAATACTCCAGGACGATTTCCTGTGACTTTTGCAGTTTCGCAAAATTGATTTCGATCCAGCCGGTGAGAGTTTTCCCCATATCGATCAGGAATGTATCTTTTGACAGGGAACGAATTTCAACAGGTCTGATCGTTTCAGCAATCCGGTTCATTTCTACCATTTGAGGACTTACTTCACGATCGGGAACCGAAATTACCGAAACAGGGCTCCAGCTTTTACCCGTCATTCCTTCTGCGGATAAATCGTCTTTCGCCAACGTTCCATTCACAATTTCACCGCCAAACTGATGAGGCTGCCAGGTGCCATGACGCGTGTAACTGCTCTTTCGTCCAACCCAGGATGCATCGGTCGCAAGGATAGTCTCCCTCTTATTTTCGGAAAGCTTTTCCAACTGTGCTTTCACCAAAGGACCATTGTTATTAACCCCAGGAAATCCTTGCGTGTACCAGCCACTTGCCAGCCACAATACAAGATCATTTTGCCCCTTCTTCACCAATTTCGAAACATCGTAAGTGATTGCCCACGAACGTTTGTTGAATTGCGATACGGCTGGCGAAAGTACTCCGTCACCCACTTTTTGTCCGTTCAAATATACTTCGTGGTAACCCAGCGAATTTACATACAATAGCAATTTACTATTTGTATCATTCACCTCAAATGATTTTTTCAACTGCGGGCATTCGTTGTAACCCGCTTCCGTCGGGAACCCGATGTAGGATGAATGCCAATCATCCTTATTTAATAACCCAATGCTGAAATTGGCAACCTGGCTCCATGCCGAAACATTCCCGGCTTCATCCCATACCCTGACTTTCCAACAAGCAGCCAGACCGGAACCGAGTACTTTCCCATGGTAAGGAACCAGTATACTTGCTGAAGATTCAGACTTTCCGGAGTCCCAGAGATCAGCCTGATCCTTGTTAAGCAGTGAAGGGTTGCTTGCAATCATTACCTGGAATGCCTTTTGTTCAGTCCCGTTTTTATCACTCAAGGTTTTCCAACTGAAACGAGGCGTCGTTTTATCAATCCCCAAAGGATTTTGAAGGTTTTCGCACTTCAGATCAAAAACTTTTAGGTTCTCCTCTGCAGCGCATCCTGAAAGAAAGAAAACAAAAGCAATACAGGCAATTACAAGTAATGACTTCATATTTTAATAATTAGAATAATTTTCATGATTTATCTAAGGTCGCAAATTACGTCTTTTGAGAATTATACTCAATGGGATTAATCTTCTTTCTCCTCTTTTCCGCTGAATTTTCTTGGGTACAATTCCTTGCCTTTCATTGCAAACCAGATGATCCGGTTAAACAGATCGTCATCTCCCTGGTCAATATGATCAAATTGCGGTTCCATACTTTTACGGGCATAGTAGAGTGCGGACCCTTTTAATTCAGCCAGACTCTTATTCATTTCATTAAGGGGGATTTCATTGGGAACTGAATTGAATGGGGAGAAATCGGGAGTCGATGAAAAACAGTTAAACATCGGCATAGCCGTTGCATCGCTGATGTTCATAGGGGGGATTCCCAGTATCTGTTCGATGGTTCTCAACAAGGATACCTGGTTATAATTCGTTCGGATCGTTTGCTTTAGTCTCGAATAAGGACTTACAACTGCGCCGACAGTCCGATAAGCAGATACATGGTCCCAGCCATCCTGCGAATCGTCCTCAGTTATGAAAATTGCCGTATTTTTCCAGAAGCGGCTTTTTGAGATCGCTTCTATGATCTGACCCAGCGCAAGATCGTTATCAGCAACAAAAGCACGCGGTGTAGGTAATCCGGGACGCGTTCCGGTAGTATGGTCATTTGAAAGGGCCATCACCATAAGCTCAGGCCACTGGTCTCCTTCCATTTTATCATATGCGTTCAGTTCATCGATAAATGCCTTTGCCCTAAGTACATCCGGAATCGCATGATTATCGGAGCTAGGAAAATTCTGACTTAGAATATTTTCAACAGGTTTAATGGTTGTCTTATTTTTAAAATCGAATTTTTCGCCATTCAGGAATCCCCCATAGATGGAGGTCCAGTTCAGACTTTTATCAAATTCAACATCACATGCTTCCCCGTAAATCCGCACGCTTTTCCCGGCCCTCATCGCATTATCCCAGATAAAACCGGTTGGAGCATAAACAAGTGCGTCCGTCTGTACGTGCGGATAACTTCTGATCCAAGCCCGTATATTCTTCTCAACATAGTCGGTTACAATTCCCATATCTGTCCATTGATGGCCTTCAGCAGAGCATTTCCCCGATGCGTAGTAATTGTCCAGTAACAGAAAATCATCGACAATTTTATGGGTATTCGGTGTGACTTTCTTTCCAAAAGTACAAAGGGTTGAATCTCCGTCTCCGGCTTTTACATCCCCAAGCACTTGATCATAGGTCCTGTTCTCTTTGATGATGTAAACTACGTGTTTAAACACCGAAGGTTCTCCAATCCGGACAGGAACAGGTGCCGGCGCTACATTTTTCCGGGGCAACTTTTCGGTGAGTGCCAACCTGAAAAGCTGGTTACTTTTTTCAACTTTCTCTGTATATTTCTGCAATGTCAATTTTTGCGGTAGGGGAATCACCGAAACCGATGCCATCAGCTTGTGCGAATTGTAATTAGCTCTACCTGTTTTTTCAGAAATAGTAGGGATTCTGGAGCCTTCCGCCTCAATATTGGCTACAAACAAAAGTGTATCACGATAAATTGCGACTCCTCCCGGATAAGCGCCCGTCGGAATAAATCCGGCGACTTTACTAATATTTTCAGTCCCGGTTGCCGAAGATAGTTTCCCAAGTCGGACAACAGCCAGCGCATTATCCATACCATTAGCAACAAAGAGCGTTCCACCATCGCCGTTAATGGCAAGACCATTGGGCGAATCACCGAAATAGTCATTTTTATCGGGAGATAACCGTACAGAAATCTGTTCAGATACCTCATCCGTTCCGGTATTGATCACAGAAACCATATCGCTGTTAGCATTGGCTACATATATGAATTTCTGATCCTTGCCAGCAATCAAGTCGTTGGGATGTAGTCCGACTTTAATTTCTTTCAAAGATTTGCCCGTTCGGGGATCCAGAACCAGAACGGTACCCTCGCGTGTTGCCCCGGTCAAAGGATCAACTTTGGCAAATCCCCATGGAACGCCTGCCACATTGGCATCACCTTTATCGGGTACTGATCCAGCCCAGTTTGTGATATATAGCTTTCCGTTTGCTGCCGCAATCCCAAAAGGTGCAACACCAGCCGGGGAGGACCAAATTGTTTTTCCAGTAATAATATCAAGCTTTTCAACCGTATTGTTTCCATTGAGTACGACATAAAGTACCGGTGAACCAGCATCCTCTGCAACGAGCACTTCATTGGGCAAAGCAGTATCAGCGGGCTTCACAGTTTCAAACGAAAAAGTCTTTAAAACACTAGTTTTCTTTTCGTTCCATGCTGCCTGAATAACAAGCGATTTGGTTTTCCCCAATGCACTCCAATAAAGTTCGTATCCATCAGTTGTTTTGCGCCATGAAATCCCGGAATAGGTATTCATTAAACCATCTTTGGTAAAATGACTTTTCAGCGTAAAACGAGTTACTACTTTTCTCGTCACCGGATCGATAATAACAACTGAATAGCGCCCTTCAACAGCGATCCATTTTCCATCGGGAGAAAGGGAACAATCAAGGGCGTGGTTCTCAAGTTCCTTGTCGCCAAAATAGAGCTGTTCGCCTGCCGGATCAATCCATCGGTTATAAGGCATTAAAACGGGCAGATCATTCCCGGTAAGGGTATTGCTCTCATACGAAGTGAGATATTTACGCTGTTCTTGTAATGTCTTTTTAGACTGCGAAAACGACTGATTTACTGCAAACAGAAAGAAAAATATCAGGAACAGGAAAGAATTATTTTTCATTTTCAATTGAGATAAAGGGGTGAAAAATTTAATCATTTACTTTGGTTTTTGACAAGAACGTACTGATTGGAGAAGGCCCGGGAATTTAGTTCTAAATTTTCCATTAAAAACTGGAACAATTGCATTTAATTCACGTAACGCCATTCCATATCATACAAATATTAAATTACATCTCTGATCAAAGATAGTTAAAATTAAATATTAACAATGTAATATTTAGACTGTCATGCTTATCAATCCTTCAAACAATACCACATATTTTACAATATTCTACACTCTGGCATTCTTCTCGGCTTTTATCGTGCTTTTGTGGGAAGGATATAAAAGAAAAATCCCGATGATATCGTGGGTGCTCCTATTAATTTTTTCCAAAGTTTCCTTTATTATCGGCACTAAAATTTTCACTTACAGTCAGGAGGATTGGTTGTTGATGATCAACCATGCAACTTTTATCCCGACTTCCGGAAAAATTCTTTTTGGTGGAATGATACTGGGACTCATCGCTCTTTTTGTCGGGAAATATGTATTGAGGATTAAACAAAACATCATTGATGCATTTGCAATCATACTCCCATTAAGTATCGGCATTCAACGAATCGGGTGTTTTTTAAACGGTTGTTGTTTTGGAGCGCCCACTTCAGTACCATGGAGTGTACAATATCCGGCAAATTCAGTACCTCATTATTATCAGTATGAATCGGGACAAATCGGGAACAGCGATTTGCTTTCGTTGCATATTCATCCGGTTCAAGTATATGAAATGGCGGGTGCCTTACTTGTCGCTTTAATTGTATTTAAATCCCGAAAATCATGGAAAGCAAATGGCAGCTTGTTCACCTTATCACTAATTCTATACTGTTCTGTTCGATTTCTGACTGAATTTTTCAGGGACAATCTGGCTCACACTGTCGGAGGCAAAATGATAGGCGTTTTCAATCAAATCCAATGGACAATGCTGATTGTCATTGTCGTTTTCTCTTTTATTCTTCTATATCGCGAAAAGAAATTTGCCTTATTCACGCAAACGTTTCAGCAATCGACATCAATCGGGATAAAATACTCCATGCTAATTTTCATTTCAGAGTCGGTTATGATTTGGACGCTACAAGATTGGTTTTCACTTTCTGAGTTAATTGCTATCTTACTAACATTCTTTATTTCAAGTATTATCATTTTATTCTGGATACTTAAAGAAATTGCGTCATCTGAGAAAAAGTTGATTTACGCAGTTTTACTCTTACTTCCACTGTTAATTACCAGTCAAACCATTCCGCAGACTGAAAGTGATTCATCTTTAGTTATAAAAACACGAAAAATCAGTCTTGGATTTGCCAACGGCACATTTGAAAATTCTATTCATCAAAAAACAGGAACATCAAGTGATGGATGTGATCAATATAATTCAGAATACTTTAAACAGAAATATACTGTTGGAGGTGTTGCATTCTCTGTAAAAAATGAATACCCCGAAAAGAAATTCATTACATATTATGGCCTTAACATGTATTTCGGACAAAACAAAGAAACAGTTCGGTCCGACAGTTTAAAAACAAATTCATTTCTATATGGAGTGAATCCGTTTCTCAGGATTGAAGGTAAATGGATTGGTATTGGTGGCGGATTTCATGCAGGCAACCTGATCATTCCTAAAAATTTCAATCGTGATCAATCTGATTTGACAACAGGACTAACAAAAACACCGATCTATCCGCAAGTTTATTTTCGGGTCGGTCCTCAAAGAATCCTGTTTGCAGATTATCATTTGGCGGACCAATTTCCTTCTCCTTTTCCTGGCCTTTTTCAACAAATAGGAATAGGATCAGGATTTGGTTCAAAAAATGGATTATATCTACGAATAGGCGGTATTATTAATGAAAATGGAGGGACCTATTTATCTGCTTATCTGCCTATAAATAAATCATTTTCGCTTGAACCGGTGATGGTTTTTACCAACCAGTCCATCTCCCATTTCTCTTTTGGCTTACATTACAGTTTGTCATCTAAAACCTCCTACAATAAGGACAAAAATAACTGACAACCTGTTACATTTAGAGGTCAAAATGCACTGTCAATTTTGATTGAATAGCAATATTCAATCCTCCTAATTCGCCGGTTCCCTTTGTAAATTAACCTGTTAATTTTAATATCTCAAATTCCATAGTTTAAAATGCTTTACTTTGAAGCAATTAAGATGATATTTTATGCGCAACCTGGCAATTATTTGTTCCATAGTTCTGTTATTTGCATCGTGCAATACTAAAGAACTTACCCCAAATTCAAATGAATCAATTGCTTACACTAATGTCGAATTTGGAAGCGATCCACAACAAAAGATGGATATTTTCCTGCCGGCAGGTAGAACTGTTAATGTAACAAAAACCATAGTTATCATTCATGGAGGCTCATGGACAAGCGGCGATAAATCTGAAATGACTGAGGTCGTTGATTCTTTGAAAAAACGATTGCCGAACTATGCATTTATCAACCTGAATTACCGCCTTGCAGTCAGCAATGCCATCAATGTTTTCCCCACGCAGGAAAATGATGTAAAAACAGCCATTGAATTTTACCTTGGCAAATCCTCCGCTTATGAAATTTCGAAAGACATCATCGTTCTGGGAGCCAGTGCCGGAGCTCATCTGGCTATGCTTCACAGCTATAAAAACGATCAGGACAAACATGTGAAAGCGGTGGTTGACCTGTTTGGACCAACAGATCTTGTGGCCGAATGGAATGAAGGTTTCCTTCCTCAACTTGCATTAATGGCAGCAACCGGCAAAACCTATGACCAGGATAATGCCATTTATACCCAATCAAGTCCGGTGAATTTTATCACTGCCCAAAGTCCCCCTACAATTGCGTTGCAAGGCGGAATGGATTATATTGTAACCCCAGCTCAAACCAACATCCTGATTACCAAATTAAATTCGGTGGGTGTTCCGAATGAACTTGTATTTTATCCCAATGAAGGACATGGATTTTCGCAGGCAAACAACACCGATGCAATAACGAAGACCCTGATTTTCATCGCGAAATATGTAAACTAGCTGCTGGCAATTAGTGACTGGCTGCTTGCAAAAGCGGCCTAAAACAGTTGCATTCTGTTTTGCCAGATTTCGAATAAGCAAAACATTTCCAGATAAACAAGAATATGTCAGTGGCCAAAACCCAGCCGCCAGTTGCTTAATATTGCAGTAACCACTTTAACCGAAACTATTTATGCCGGCCCAGCGAAAACCGTTGCTGGTAATGATTTGAACTCGAACGCTCCTTGAGTTTCATTGCTTTCGGGACTCCTTTTAAATTTCAATAGATAATTAGCCTATAATTGGGCGGCCATCACTTAAAACCGACAGAACAGGTTAAAAAACCATAATGATTAGACAAAAACTCATTGAATCAATTCCTTCAATTTAAATATGTTTGACATGGAAAACAACAAATCTAAAACGATCCGATTTCTTTGCTGATCAAAACTTCACTTGAAATAAAATAAGGTGTGCTATGACCGAAATTATAAAAACAAATTCTAAATGGAACAGGCTACGTTTTTACTGGCTATTTCTTTTTGCAGGATTGATAAGTATAAGCTCATTTTCACAAACTTCAACCGCACCACGCGACGGGAAACTCTTACAAGGTGACAAATGGCTTCCATTCAGTTATCCTGAGAAGGCAGATTTCTATGTTTCAGTCAAGGGGAGCGACCATTGGTCAGGTACCTTGACTGAACCGAATGCGGCAAAAACAGATGGTCCGTTTTTAACCCTTGAACGCGCGCAGGCAGCTGTGCGTGAATTGAAATCGAAGGTATTTTTTCCAAAGGATAAACCGGTTGAAAAACGATGGATAGGCTCGCCTCACCCTTTAGGAAAAGGAAAGGATATATTGGTTTATATCCGCGACGGCCATTATTCCATCAAAAAGCCGCTAATTTTTAACCCTGAAGATGGAGGGGAAAGGGTTGAAACCAATCTCCCGACAGGAGCTTTTGAATACCATAAACTGAAAGACCATTACGTTACTTATGCCTCATTTCCAGGTGAAAAGCCGGTTATTTCGGGAGAAATTCCTGTTTCAAACTGGAAGAAGACAGGAAAATTCTGGACGGCTCACTTTGATGCCGACTCCGCTGCAATGCTGGTCGTAAACGGCAAGCGGCAAATACTGGCCCGCACTCCGAATAAAGGCTATTTCGTTCCTCCTGCCATTTCTAAAACAACCGGGGAACTCTATTTTAAAAAAGGGGACGTGAATGCCTGGAAAGAGATGGAAGGCAACCGGGTGATTATGCTTCTACGTTGGCATACAGGCATTAATACGATCACAAAAGTGGACGAGAAAAACGGAATCGCCACCTTCAAAGATCCGCAGGAAGGAGTTATCATTGTTCCGCCAAGGTATTATATCGAAAATGTAAAAGCACTTCTGGATGCTCCCGGAGAATGGTTTTTCGATAAAAAGTTGAAGGAGATCAGCTATATGCCAGCAAATGGAATCAGCGATCCAAACCAGCTGAAGGCCGGAGTACCTATGATCAGTCAATTAGTTGTCGTAAAAGGAAAGCTGGGTCAGCCTGTCAGGAACTTGCGGATATACGGTTTAACCTTCGAAGGTGCCATTACAGGGAACAGGCCAATCAGGTATAATTACGATGGGGTCGATGGAGTAACCGGAGTTGTTGCGACGGAATATGCCGGAAACAATGCGGTCAGCTATGAGTTTGCCCATGCCTGCGAATTTGCTGATGGCGAAGTCCGTTCGTGCAATGGAACCGGAATCGCGGTAACGAAAGGTTGTTATCAAATCCGCATTCTCAACAACCGTTTCGAAACAATCGATAATGGCGGTATTTATGTAACCGGGCCAGCAAATCCAGCCGACGGGAAGGAAATCATCAGGGAAACCACCATCACCCACAATCAATTTTACGATTGCGGAGGCATCAATATCTACGCGAATTACACTTTAATGACCACGATTTCTCATAATTATATTACCAAAACAAGGGGCCGTTACGGAATCGATGTGGGTGGCTGGGCCAACCAGGAAGAAGCGATCGATGGCGGATATACCGTTGAATACAATCACCTTGACGATGTTCAGCACGATGCAGATGACTCGGGTGCCATCAAAACTGCTGGGATGACATTCAACTCAATTGTCCGTAGAAACCTGATTCACAACGTGAATGCCGGTTTTTTTAATGATAATGTCGGATTCTGGTTCGACAATATGTCGGCCGGCTGGACTTCGGAAGAAAACATATTCTACAACCTCGAACAGGGTGAAATGAAACTCTGCGCAGCAATGATAGAGGACAATGTCTACCAGAATAATTTCAAAATAGAGGCGCCGGCAAATGCACCGGAAACGATTATCGAAGGCGAACCAGAATTTGAAGTTAGCAACCTGAAAATCGAAGCGGCATCAAAAACCACTTCAGGAGCAATTACTGCCGGAAGCATTATTCACCTTTCCTCCAATGTTTTCAATCGCGGTGCCACCGGAATAGCTCCAATAGAACTTTATCTTGACGGGAAGGTTTATGAGAAAAAGCTATTCCCTGCAATAAAAAACAATAGCCGGAAAATCGAGTTTGAAGTCCGGATTTATGATGCCGGGGAACATCAATTGGCAATTGGATCAACATCCTATCAGTCAGTAACGGTTGAAGGAAATAAACCATCCATTGTTTTTGAAGACTTTAAAATCTCTGAAAGCAGGCTTCTAAAAGGAGAAAAGCTAAAAGCAACTGCAACCGCCCGGAATCTGACTTCAACTCCTCAAAAGATCAACGCCACCCTTTATCTCGATCAAGAAAAAGCAGAAAATCAATCTGTTGAACTGAGGGGAAAAGAAGCCAGAGTAATCAGCTTTGAGATTGAACCACTGGTTGGAAATCATGACCTGCACATAGAAAACAGCGCCGGAAGAAATCTGACCGTTTTTGAGGCTGTCCCCCTTGATATTTCAAAAATGGAAATTCATCAATATTGTTCGGTAAAGGCGAAACCATTTAAAATAGAAGCAGATGCCAAAGCGAACCGGTTTAAGATCACAGCCAGTGGATCAGATTTTTATCATGCTGAAGATTCGTATGCCGCTGCCTATTTAAAAGCAATTAAAGGCGACTTTGTTGCAACCGTCAAAATCAATCAATTCGGTGACCGGACACACGAATGGTTCCGTTCGGGACTTTTTGTGCGGAACGATATTGTCCAAAGCTTTGATGTTCAACCCGGGAGTAAAGGCTCTGTTTTGGTGTTCGGAACTCCTGGACGCGCCGGTATTGAATACGACGAATTTGCAAATGGCTGTATGCACAAAGCAAGCAGCCAGAATCTTCCGGAGAATTCAAAGACTCCTATCTACCTGAAAATTGTTCGCCATGGAAATAGCTTCAGCGGATACATTAGCCTGGATGGAAAAAACTGGATCGTTGAAAGGCACACGGCTGACATTCCAGGAATTGCTGAAGCTGTAGACCTTGGTCTAGCCGCCGGAGGACCTGATAAAAGGCAATACTGGGTTGAATTTACGGATTGGAAAATAGAGGTTGTCAAATGATAATTATATTGAGTAAAAACATGATCTTCACTTGTTCCAAATGAGCGAGAATTGTTCTGTTTTATTTGAAGAAGCCTGTTTATGAAGAAGCTAATTTTGATTTTATTCCTGAATTTCCTGGTTTGCAATATATATGCGCAATCCAATCGTAACATGGTGACTGAATCGCAAATGCAAACAATTTACGACGAGGTAAAAACACCTTTCAAATATGGATTGGTAATGGTTCCCCCGGATGATTCAAAAAAAATGGATTCCCCCGGCATATTCAGAAAAAACAATTTATGGTACATGACTTATATAGTGTTTGATGGCAAGGGTTATGAAACCTGGCTGGCAAAAAGCGCGGATCTGCTTAACTGGGAAAACAAGGGTCGGATTCTGTCGTACTCTGACAGTACCGATTGGGATGTCAATCAGAAAGCCGGTTATATCAGCTTGCAGGACTATGAATGGGGCGGAAAATATGAACTCAATAAATTTCAGAATAAATATTGGATGTCGTACCTGGGTGGAAATACCAAAGGTTACGAGGCTGGCTTACTTTCTGTCGGCATAGCTTACACAGATAAAAATCCTGCATTGGTACATGAATGGCAGCGATTAAGCAAACCAATACTCATGTCAACCGATCAGGATGTCCGGTGGTGGGAAAACAAAACCATTTACAAAAGCACGATCATCCGGGATCGCTCAAAAACAACTGGTTATCCATTCGTAATGTATTATAATGCAAAGGGTGACAGTATCAGTCCGCGTCCAGGTGTCGAACGCATCGGGATGGCTGTCTCCGAAGATATGGTTCACTGGAAGCGGTTTTTGAAAAACCCGGTCTTGAATCACCACAAAGGAATTACAGGTGATGCCTTCATCCAAAAAATCAATGATATATGGGTCATGTTTTATTTCGGTGCATTCTGGAAAGATGGAGACAAAGATGGAGCCTTTAACCGTTTTGCCTGCTCGTACGATCTGGTAAACTGGACAGACCGGACAGGAGAGAACCTCATACAGCCTTCCGAAACCTATGATAGTAAATATGCTCATAAATCATTCGTCGTAAAATGGAATGGCATTGTCTATCACTTTTATTGTGCTGTGAACAACAAAGACCAGCGCGGAATTGCAGTGGCAACCTCAAAAGATTTAGGCAAGAGTAAACTGACTTTCATTTCCGGAAACGAATAAAAAGGATTATGAATCTGATAAGACGCACTGCACTATAGCCATAACAAGGACATTTACTGTTCAG
>JANXYV010000142.1 GCA_025355875.1 Prolixibacteraceae bacterium
AGCCTCTACCTTGGATGTCATATTTCTTACTTTAAGATGTGGTAATTTCTTGTAAGATAATGATATTCAAGGTATTATGCAAATTTTAACGAACTTATTTTATTGATTTTCTGCTATTTATATTTTTGTCATGTACTAAGATTAAATATATTAAAAACTAATTTCAGGTTTAATATATGAGTCTCTGGGATACTGATTATCTATACCACTGACTTGGTTAAGTTGGTTGGGATGTGAAATTTATTAAAATTCAGAAATTTTTATCAGTCTGTAAATCAGTGTTATTAATCCGGAAACAATGGTTGAGATCCATCGTTTTTCTCTATCCGGACACTTTGACTACAGCAATTCTAAATCACGAATTAATAGCAGGGTATCAATAATTCGGAATTAGCGTTTTGCTGAATATCAATATTTTATGACCAATAGTTATTTTGTTTCTATAAACAAATCATATTGTGGTTAGCAACGTTTACAGAGAATCCAATAAGTAATGCTTTAAATTTATCTAAAGATGTATTCATAAGCGTTATTCTTGATTATTTGTGTAAACATTATACAAGAAGGTGAAACAATGCAGCTTTTATAACTTGTTAACGGAGATAAAGTGATAATATTATTTCTTCATTGCACAATAGCTCAAAATATATTTCAACTTGTTTGGTGTACTTACATTAACTGCTAATTGAGTTAAAACCTATGTCTTTATCGATTAGATCATCGCAATTAAAAACGAATGAAGATATTCCTAATCTCAGTATTTCAGGGACTAAGAAAAAGGTTAAAAATCAAATAACAGTTGCTGAACCGACTGTTTGACGGTATTTGGTAATTCAACAGGATCGAAAACTGGCAACTCTTGTTGTTTGATCTTCGGTTGTTCCTCTTTGTGTTTGGGAAGTTGCAGCACCATATAACTCTGTTTTTCAGAAATAGGAACAATGTATGGCATACCGGTTATCGGATGTGGATTGACCTGCCATCCGGAGAAAAACTGGTTGGTCAGGGTATTCATGCAGGCAACTTCTCCAAACATTCCATTCAGGCACATATTTACTAAACACATCATGGCACAAGTGCGATCAATATCAGCTCCGTAAAACCTTGCGTTCCTGTTGATCTTAGCAGCAGCCATTAAGGTACGCCCTGATCCGCAGCATGGGTCTGCAATCCGCTCCCCATCCCTGATTTCTCCGCAGGTAATCAAAGCCATCATTTCACAAATATGTTCGGGAGTGAAGAACTGTCCGGCTTTGCCATAGCTGATATGTTCCATGAAGAAATCGCCGAAACAATCTTTCAGCCCTTCCCCATTGTTTTCCATCTCGATAACTACTGCTGCCAGCGCTGAAGAGAAAATCTGAAGTTCATCTTTGTTGTACCGCTTGATAACTTCAAAGTAGTGATCTTCCATTTGTCCCAACGAAAGGGCGCAAACAGTCATTTCCAGAAAATCTGAGAATACATGACTAACTCCATGCTTTCGTGCCAACTGATCCATGTAATTTTCGAAACTAAGTAACTTTTCCATCGTAATTTACCGCTGCCCACGGATTTATAAAGGCATCTGGCTCGCCGGTTAATTTTGAGCCGTGAACCATTGAGCAGACCGGATTCTTGTCAAGGGCCACTTCGACACGCTACGCTGCTCAGTGACCCATCGAAGTGAGCTTGTATACCCTTGACTTTTCCGGAATGCGGAAATACCTTTGCGGCAAATTGAGTGGGAGTAAAAAACTTATAAAACAGGAATATTGAACTGATGGGAACTTTGATGAACAAATAAAAAAAGGTTTTCACCCTTCTTTATTATGATGCAACTGATACCGATAAATGTTCTCCTTTTGAAACATCAACTGATTTGAAGTATGCTTCCTTGATTTGATTAGTTATCTCTTCAGATTCAAGATCGACTGATTCGATGACCCGAAACCAGGTCCAAAACAAATCAAAGAATTCATTGTCAGATTCGATTTCTGATTCTTCCAAAGAATCGAAATAGCTACGGTCATACCACAGAACAATTTCCTGATAATCACCAAAATCATGATGAAATATTTTGACTGAATAATACGCTAATGTTTTGAATTTCTGCGGTATGGGAAAACTGGAGTGAAAGTAATCCAGTAGCACCAGCATTTCAATTTTCAGTTTTTCGTAAAATGCTGAATCGCCCATTTGGGCAAATCCATTTGAACCTAAGACTAAATAATCCATGATAAATTGATTTAAATTGTTTGATTGTTTAATGATTAAAAGTTTGCTGAAATCCATTGTTGAAAAGCCTGTTCAGTAGTTAAATCTCCTGTAACCCATATCCGATGGATTTCTTGGATTATTTCCCTGGCATGTTCGCCCTGTGCGAAGAATCCTTCTTCAACGTCAAAAACTTCAACTGTGCCAAGCGAAGTATCTATAACTCCACAACTATATTTTCCACTGATCCAACTTTCGTTTAAAGTAATATCCATGATCGTTTTATTTTAAGTTGATTAATCGTAATGTAAAAATTGATGGTGTTCCAGTTTCCACTGAGCCGGAAGCATACTTACAATTTCGTTGTAACTTTCAGCCAGTTCGAACAACCAGGGACGTTCCATGATTGCTCCTCTTTCATCCAGATAAGGGCCAAGTGTCCAAAGAATTCCGTTTAATAACCGATCTGTTGTTTGCATATCTAATTCAAGCATAGGTAAATTGCTCATGCCTTTGAGTCTTTTATAGGGTTTCAAGCACACCCGGTTATTGATTTATTCTACTGAAGTGATTACAAGTTTGCCGTCGGAAACAGCAACATGTATGAGTTTGGAAGGATGGAACCCAGCTTCCTGAAGCCAGTTTCCGGTCAATGTAAGCCTGGGAACCACTTTAGGAAACCTCGCGTATTTTCCCTGCCTGTAATTTGGCTGAAGTTTGATGATCCGTGTCATGATTAATCTTCCGAAGGTTTCATGATAAAAATGGCCGGTGACGGATCGTCAAAATCCTGTGCCTGAATAACCGATTTAAGTGTAACCAGCCTCATATTCCGGTCACCATCCAGATCTGGATCCAACTTTTCGTTCGGTTCCCAATCGCCTTTGTCAGCAAGCACCACATTCAGTTGATACATCAGTGTTGCCTTATCACATGCTCTGGCGGCGAACATGAACATGAAAAGTACGTCCCATAGCCGTCCGTCCAGATCCTGAACTCCCTCAAAACCTTCCGGCACTTCCACGTATTTATCCCAAACCGCACGGGTCAGGTAAACCGGATACTTGATACCAGCCTCTTTTGAAATCTTTTGGTCGACACGGACTAAAAATCCATCTTCAACAGCCTGTTTTGTGCTGTAAGTGTCGATTACTTCCCAATCTGAAAAATCATTCATTTTGTTTCACTGTTGCCCTACAGATTTATATTGGCTTCTGGCTCGCCTGTTAATTTGAACCCCACCAGATTGAGCAGTCCGGATTCTTGTCAATGGGCGAATGTCATAATTCATCACCGCCCTTCGATACGCCTAGCGGCTACTCGGGGAACGGGTGATGAATTTGACCGAGTGCGAAGCAAGCTTTTCATTTCCCTTCCGGAAGGAGAAAAGCTCCCTTGACTTTTCCGGAATGCGCAAATAACTTTGGGCGAGAATTGATAGAAGAAAAGCTCTCTATGTAGTTTGTCAAACCTTAATTAAGAGAAGTAATATGAGAGAGACAATATTTAACGAGCAAAAAAATGGCAGAAGCCATTTTCTAAAATAATCCTTCGTCAGCAAAGGAGAAGTAAGATTCTGAAGTAATTATCAGATGATCCAATACCGCGATGTCGAGAACTTTGCCAGCTTCTCGGATCTTCTTGGTCAAATCTTTGTCAGCTTCGCTAGGTGTTAGATTCCCTGACGGATGATTATGTGAAATAATTATGGAATTTGAGCAGGCCTTTAAAGCCGTCTGCATAATCATTCGGACATCGGCAATTGTACCACATAAACCTCCTGCTGAAATCTGGCAGTAGCCCAGTACTTTGTTATTTCGGTTCAGGCAAAGGATGTAGAAAAATTCCCGGTAATCCAGGCTGGGAAAAACATCCTTTAAATAACCATAAGCATCTCCGGAAGTGACCACCTTTGGCAGTTCTGATGCCTTGTACTTTGGTTTGTAACTGATTTCGATTTCACACAATGTTGAATTAAACAGTTCACGTGGGGTAAATAAATTTGTTTGCATAGTTTGTCACCTCTGCCCTGAGGATTTTTTTAGGCTGGCTCTCCGATTAATTTTGAGCCAATTGCACATTGAGCAGACCGGATTCTAGTCAAGGGCGAATGTCAGTTTTAACGAAGACCGGAGACGGAGGACCGAAGTCAGTAGTTAAAAGTGACCGAGTGCGAAGCAAGCTTTCGGTTCGACAGGCTCACCGAACGCCGCTCACTGAGCAGCGAAGCGTGTCGAAGTGAGTACTTAGATAGAATCGAAAGCTCCCTTGACTTTTCCGGAATGCGGAAATAAATTTGCGATAAATTGAGTGAGAGTAGTACCTCTCTAAGTTTTGATTACACAGAATACTTTAAACGAAACCTTAAACAGAAAGAATATCTTTCTATTACGTTATAGTATGAACAGAAAAACCCCAGTCCACATGGACCAGGGTTTTCAATTTCCACCTCTATAACAACAAGAAAAGCTGCATTAATTCTTTTACTATGATAAAAAATCTAAGCTAAATTTACGATAATATTTGACAAGTGCAGTTAAATATTTAATCATATTCTATCAACCAAATAACACGCTCTCTAAAACAGAAACCATCTCCTTGTGTTTCCTGGGATTATCGTGTTTTAATCTTTCAATATTCTGCAATTTCCAATGAACGGCTGGTAATTCTTTGGCATTTTTGACGGATAATTTTTCCCAATCCGGTTTGCCATCTTTGAAACTCATTAAAAATTGCCGGTCGCTGTTTGTTAGTTTTGATTTAACTTGTCCAACTAACTGTAGTCGGGTTTGTTCATAATCGTCATAGCTAAACGGTATATTTGCCATACCTGAAAATTGAGTTTCAAAGGCTTGTCGCTGATCAATAAACATTGGACCGATTACCTCGCTGATTGGTCGCATGTGAGAAATAAGTACTACAAGGAAACCGTCTTTCACATCATCCGTGAAACCCTCATTATCCAAAAGAAGCCTGACATCAAACAAATCGCGGGGATGCTGTCGGTCTAATGCCGCGCAAATCTTTCCACCATAGAGTTCAGCCATTGAAACAACATGAATGGCAGCAAATCTACCGAATGCAGATTCAACAGAATCATGAACCCGCATAAGTCTGGTTGGATGAATACTCCCTCGGGTTGTAGTATTTACCTCGATCTTAATTTGAGCGCCAGGTAGCTGACAATTAATTTTAACATCCTGTCCTTCGCGCGATGCTGCCGTTACACTAATTCTCGGAATAGATTGTTCCAAGTCCAATTTGATTCGTGCCAGTCCATCCGAAATATTCTTCAATGCCGTTTCCCGGTCATCAATTGGAAGATACGTTAAATCAATATCAACCGATAGTCTAGGCATATTTCTCACAAACAGGTTAATAGCAGTCCCGCCTTTGAGCGCGAATGTCGTTTCTTTGGCAACATAAGGGAGCGTTTGCAACAATAAATCAACCTGTGCTTTATATTTTTGATCGATCATAACTGAGCTAGTTCTTTGGATATTGTTATACGAAATTCAGAATCATATGAACCATTACTGACAATACTGCGATCTCCCTGTCCAAGATTGACTGAAGATAAATCAAGAAATTGGAACCATTGATGATTCGCCTTTTTCGCCATGTATAAAAATAAGCGTTTAACTTTTATAGAATTACATCCTTCCAAAAGCTTCTGCAACAGTCCAGGCCTAAGATTTACCAAGCCAGACATAATTTGATAAACCTCCATAACATCCAGCTTTTCCGGAGTAAGATAAAGACATTCGAAAATTGCCCTTTCCGCTGAAGAAATGGACAAAGGGAATTGTGTCTCCTGAAATTCTTCTATCCCAATCCCTTCCAGAAGAAATGATGTCTTGACATGGCTTACTGTTTCACTCCATGAATATTGTTTAAACCATGCAGGCAATCTAGTATTCAATAATGAAAATAAATAAACAGTCTCGGCTCCGGTGCGGATATAATGCGAAAATCCTAACATGGATAAAGATGTTGGACCACCAATGTAAACAGGCAAATTAGCTTGTTTTTGCAGGGAATAAAGTGCACCTTGCCAACCGACAACTTCATTCGGACGTTTGAAAGCACCAACACCAATTGATTGGAGCCAACTGCTTTTTAAATAGCGATGTTGCAGGTCACGCGAGAATCCGTTTGCATCGAGCCATGAAGCAAGCATTATGGTTCCCGGAATATGCGAATCCAGCAATTTCTTTAATTTTATTTCATTATTCGTACTCACAGTACAAATATCGTAATATTTTTAAAGAAACAAACGATATCCAGATTATTTTAACCTACTGCATTGTTGTTCTATAGGAAGAATCCAGAAAGAGAATCGCTTGATTTTGGTAAATAAAAAAGGAGAGACTTGACGACTCTCCTTTAATTATCTTTTACACACTGAATGAATTAAATGGCGGCTTGCAGTGTATATGGGTTCGTTATGGTACGATGTCCATATTTCCGCAACAAATTGACCTCATTACGATCTGACAATTCACTTAAAGTAATTTTTGCTTTTCGTTCTAACTGAGCAACACTTGGAATCCTGCTGGCAAAAAATGGCCATAATTCTTCTGAAGTATATACTAATTCTTTATTGGGGAAATTTGAAAGTGGTAAAATTTCTCCTTGTTTTTTAAAATCTTCAGAATATTCAAATGTCCATTTTCCTTGATTGACAGACAAGGTACCTATTATCAATTTGCTGTATGATAATACAAATTGTACGTGCATATCATCAGGAGTCACCCGGTTTTCCATACCTTCGGTGTGCCACAATGCTTTTGCTATTTTCTTTAACATTTCCCTAACCTCCTATCAACTTAGATATTTCGTTATACCTAAAATTTAAACACTCCAAAATGAGTTTTGTTCTTTCAATGCCCAAAATGTCCGAAAGATTATACTCAATACTATCAATCATCTTCTCAAAACGGGAGCGCGAAAATAGATCATTTATTTCGGATTTGGAAATTCCAAATTCATATTTATAGATTTTTGACACTAACTTAAAGTGATTTATATTCGTTGCGCCCTCCCAGCCAACCTTTGGGCGTGAATTTGTACAATATCTGGACAGATATGCTTGCAAGCGATTTTTGTCACTCCATAAAGCTAATACTTTTTTTTCGGATTCATTCCAAAACAATCCTCTTGCTGTATCATAAATGGGCGAAAAATATGGTTCGTGTTTTGATTCTATATGACGAACAACACCCCAGTTATAGAAATGGCGATCGTTATTACCTACCAATGCATCAAAAAGAAGCATTCTAACAAATTGGTTAAGAATGGTTTCCCACTGATATGGAAATGTAAATTCGAGTGCATTTTTCGTGAACTGCAAAGTAAATAAATCACGTGCTAACTGCTGCTCTTCAATTTGTTCTACAAAATCACGGTCGTTTACAAACCCGGCAAAGATATCTGCTCCATGTATTAACTCCTGTTTTTTCGAAGTTAAAAAGTATCGACTTAAAAACCTTAACTGGCCACCGATCCATGCAATTTTTGATTCGGCCATTTCCAAACCAAATTCAACACCAAGGATGTTTAACAGATATTCGGTGATTGATTCGGTAGGATACCATTTATGACCTGTTTTAGCAATATACAATGGCCATTTTTTCGGTGTTGACTTACGTGCTTCACCATATTCGTAAACACGAATGAATTCTTTCGGAGCATCGCCGGTAATGGTGTAACCATCGACAATACAATATTGATGTTTTTTAACCATCAAGATTTTTCCCGGACGGCGAATTCTTGCCCCCGAATTCTTTTCAAGCTTACAGACCGAAAGATATTGTCGTTTGATCATCGATAAAAATACTAATTTTTAAATTTCATCACCTCAAATATCTCATTTTGGTTCTATGAATTTTTAGTTGTTTTCTGATTCACCCAGTGTTTATGCAATTCATACCAAGCCACACTTGAAGCTCCCAATCTTTGAGCCTGACGCGGATGGCACAACGGAATGACTTTGAATGCTTTTCCTGAAATTTCTATTTCGTGTTCCTGACCATAGGAATCCGGAGTTTCACCAAATGAAGCCAGATTTTCGTATTTTTTATCTGAAAAATAATTCAAAAACCCCTTGATTGGTAAATCTCCTAACAATATCAGGATTTCAGCCTGAGAAGTAAACAACTCTTCCAATATTTCTTTTCTTCTGATTTCTGAGTTCAGTTCACTTTGTCTGAATTCGGGAATGGTAACTTTCGGCAAATTGTATTTTTTTGCTAATGGATTGTAGAACCTTTTGATGGCATTCTTTTGATTTGGGTTTAACCTTGTTTCGGGGATTAAATCGCACAACCAGGTGTCGTTTCTATTTAAATTTAATGGCTTCAGATATAGCTCATCCAAAGCCCTGCCGGAAGGGCCATTTAAGTTTGATCCCGGAAGTATGAGTTTTCCAGCTTCTTCTGGTATTGCGATCTGATCAATCTGTGACTGCGCATCATGACCAGTCCAGAAGATTTCTGGCTCGCTTGCAACAGCAAGTGCGGCAACTAACTGATTACCTTCTTTATCGATCCAACGAGCATGAACCGCACTGGCATATACACCCAAAACAAATGCTTTTTTGGGCAACAAATCGGTTTGTACCACCGGATGAAGAATTTGCCCGAAAGGGAAAATATAACTATTGGTTGTTGTCATTTCATTTTTATTAAACTTCTTCCTTTTCTTCCACCTCAAACGCCCCGTGCAACAAGGCTTTTAGCAGTTGCTCAGTGGCTTGTTGGTTGGCGATGATGTGTTCTTTTAATTGTTTGGTTTTGGCAAATTGCTTTTCTATTTCGGCTACAATGCGGGTTTGTTCTGAAAGCGGGGGAAGGGGGACTAAGATATTTTGCAATTTAGTACCATTGAAATTTGCTTGTCCATTTTGCTGTATTATTTCAGGTTCTAATTGCGTTTCTCTGCAAATTGGAGAATTAATGTAATTTGAAATAAACTCCGAAATTACATTTATATCATATTGAACTCTAATAAGATATGATGCGAAAGTCATTGAATTATTACTTCCTCTATAAGTAGCCGTTTTTCCTACTAACTCATAGCTATTTGTCCTGTTAAAAAGCATATCACCATCAACTAAAAACAACTTTGGCAAATCAGCTATTGACTCAGAAACATATTTCAAATTTGTATAGTCAATTTTGCCTGATTGAATATTATTCATCCTTAATACAGGAATATGCTCTGAGGTCATTTCAGCTTTTTGAGAGGTACCATATTCAACATTTTTTGATATTTCCCCCAACCTACACCACACCCAACTTTCCGAAATTTCAAAAGGAATTTCTTCGGGTTTGATGGGCGGTAAAGGTTTTTCCTTTTTGCCTGATTCTAATTTCTCTGATTTTATGCGTTTGAGAAGTTCGCTGGCTTGTTCGTCTTCGGGGTTTTGTGGTACCAACTTGCCTTGCACCGCTTCTTGTAAAATGGCTTGGTTTAGGTTTTCAAGTTGGGTGAGTTGGTCGGATAATAAATCCTCTACTTTTTGGGCTTTATCATATTCACTCAAAGCTGTTTCTATTTTTGCATACAAATCTTCATATCCTTTTATTTCCTGGCCCTGTGATATTAAAACAGCTTCGTCTTGAATTGCTTTAGGACAATCAGGAAGGATCAATGATTTTAAATTTTCAGCATTGGCCTTTGGCCTGAAATTTCGTTCATTCAAGTTTACAATCTGGCTCCAATATGCGAAACTGTGCAAGAATAAGTAAAGATAATCAGGGCTAACAGTTGCTTTGGCTCTAATACGAATCAAGTAGCCCGCATAGATAGAGTCTTTTGGTGGATTGTCGATTTTAAAACTCTTCCCAGTGGTTCCACCGGTACGTGCAATTAAAATATCGTCATTCTTTAAAAGATATGTTTTTTCATCATCACAATTGCAATAGGGTACTGTTTCCCAATTTACTTTGCTTTCGTGTATATCACTGATCCTTAAAAATTTGTTATTGCCTGATTGCAGCGCTGAAGCATTATAGCCGTATTGAGTTCCTTCAATTAGCTTTTCTAAACGAACCGGATTGTTGTACTTTTCGAAAAGATAGATGAGAATTAAAGTATTTCGTATTTGCTTCTTGATTTCCCCCTTGTCTGAAATAAATGTCAGAGGAACATACTCAAAGTTTAATTTGCCCATTGTTCCAATTCACTTATTAGTTGATTAATTTGGTTCTGATTGGCTTTTATTGAATCAATTATTTCCTTTCGGTTGTATGAAACTTCTTCAACCACCTTATTCGGATTTTTGATGTCTAAATCAAATCCACGTTCCTTAATGATATCGATGGAAACCTTCCAGCTTACTTCGCTTTCTTCTCTATTTTTCCACCAATTTTTGATGTCTTCAAATTCTTCAATCCGAATAGGTTTTGTTTTACTGTATGCTTTATAGCCTTCAGGCATAGTGTGTTGGTAGTACCAAACTTCCGTTGTTTTTTTGCCTTTCTCGAAGAATAAGAGGTTTGTATTTACGGTTGCGTAGGGTGCAAATACACTTTGCGGCAACCGGATAATAGTATGCAGGTTACAGTCGGTTAATAGTTTTTCGCGCACACGGGCTTTTACACCTTCGCCAGTTAACGAGCCATCGGGCAAAACAATTCCTGCCCGTCCTCCTTCTTTGAGCAGTTGTATAAAGAGGATCAAAAACAGGTCGGCGCTCTCTTTGGTGCGGTAGTTCAGCGGAAAATTGGTTTCCATGCCATCGCCAACCACGCCTCCAAACGGAGGATTGGTAACAATTACATCCACCCGGTCGGCCTGCCTTATCGAAGTGAGTTCGCGACTCAATGAATCGCCGTTTTCAATTTGCGGCACTTCAATGTCGTGGATAATCAAGTTGATTACACTGAGCATAAACGGCAGGGGTTTCAACTCGGTGCCTGTAATGGTTTCCTGTAATATTTTAAGGTCGGCCACATTCTTCACCTGATGGCGCAAATGCTCGATGGCACAAACCAGAAAACCGCCTGTTCCGTTGGCCGGATCTTTCAGTTTTTCGCCCAATTGCGGGTTTACCATATCGATGATAAATTGCGTTACGGCACGCGGGGTGTAAAATTCGCCGGTGTCTTTTTTGGTGGCCAGTCCCTGCAAAATGTCTTCATAAATGGCATTGAAAATATGGTGCTCTTTGCTGCTGTTGAAGTCAATTTCGTTCAGTTTGTTAATGGCCTGGCGAAAGGTCGTTCCGCTTTTCATGTAGTTGTTGGTGCCATTGAAAATGTTTCGGATAATCACGCCCAAACGATTATCTGCCGTAACAGGCAGTTCTTTTAACTGGGGAAAGAGTTTGTTGTTTACAAAAAGAATGAGTTCGTCACCGGTAATGCCTTCATCGTTTTCGGCCCAGGTGCGCCATTGCAATTCTGCCGGAATAGCCGATTTGTATTTCAGGTCGAGCAGTTCTTTTTCTTTGTCTTTATCGTCGAACAGTTTTAAAAAAATCATCCATCCCAATTGCTCAATACGCTGCGCATCGCCACTCAAACCGGGGTCTTTCCTGAAAATATCGCGTATTGATTTAATTACTCCTCCGATGTTGCTCATAAATTTATGCTACTATGTATAATTCGTTTTCTAGTTCTTTAATGGCTTGCATATATTTGTCGCGGCTACCAAAAATGCCATTGACAATTTCAACCGTTGAGCCAAAATCGGATAATGGTTTTACTTGCAATACTTCCATACTTTCCATGTTTTCAATGCCTTCGTCGGCGTATTTATCCAACAATGCTTCAAGCACATTTCGGGCCTGATCGCCATATTTGGTAAAGTAGTTTCGTTTCTTAACGTTGTTTGCTCTTTCTTTGCGGGTCAAAGGTGGTTGATCGTAGGCAACATGGCAAATCAAATCGAATAAATCTACCTGCTTATCGACCGCTTCATATAAAGCTTCCACCATAACACCCTGATCAACCAATTCAGCAATAATGGCTTCTTTGCGTTCCGTAGTTTTCCAACGGATCAGAAAGTCGTCCAGCGAAGCGAAATGCTCTTTGATGATTTCCCTGGTATGGTCTTTTAAGCTTGTGGTAATGGGTCGGCCGTGCTGGTCGAAATGCAATTCACGACTAATCAATACCGAAACATCAATGCCGTTCACATAAACTTTTTTCCGTGGCTCCCTTACCAATGTTTCAGGCAGGTTCGTTTCAGGATAACGAATAGGCGGAATGATCAATTCAATTTCTTCTCCTGATTCTGCATCAATGATCGGTTCTTCGTTGGTTTCTTCTTCATCAATGATGGTGCCCAAATCGGTTTCTTCCGTTGCGGGTTTTATTCGAATCGGGTCGCCATCGAAGGCTGAATCGGCAAATAAGTCGGTCGCATTCCTGAAATCTAAAATGGTGAAATAGAGTTTGCCGTATTCTTCGTTTATGCGTGTACCACGTCCGATAATCTGTTTGAATTTGGTCATCGAATTGATGTTGGCATCCAACACAATTACTTTGCAGGTTTGTGCATCAACGCCTGTGGTCATCAATTCAGAGGTGGTGGCTATCACCGGATACCTTTCTTCCGGATTAATGAAGTTGTCGAGTTCCCGTTTGCCTTCGTCGTTGTCGCCTGTAATCTGCATGATGTACTTGTAATTTTCAGCGACTAAATCAGGATTCTGTTTTGCCAATGCGGTGCGCATTCGTTCTGCGTGGTCGATGTCAACACAAAATACAATGGTTTTAGCAAATCGGTCATACCCTTTTAGAAATTCAGTTAGCTTTTCTGCCACCTTCTCAGTTCGTTCTTCAATCACCAAATGGCGGTCAAAATCTCTGCGATTATAAATACGGTCATCCACCAAATTTCCATCTTTATCAGTTTTACCTTGTTCGGGTCGCCAACCTTCAGCATCTACATTCAATGCAATTCGGATTACCCGGTAAGGAGCTAAAAAGCCATCATCAATTCCCTGACGTAATGAATAGGTGTAAAGTGGATCACCAAAATATTCTGAATTGCTGGCTTCGTTTGTTTCCCGCGGGGTTGCTGTTAAACCGATATGCGTGGCATTTTTGAAATAGTTCAATATTTCACGCCAACTGCTGTCTTCCTTGGCGCTTCCCCGGTGACACTCATCAATAATAATCAAATCGAAAAATCCGGGAGAAAAATCTTTGTAGGCATCTTCGATCCCAGGTTCATTGTTACTTAATCCCTGATACAATCCCAGGAAAACCTCAAAAGCTTTGTCGGATGAATCGATTCCTCTTTTATTTGTTGAAACCAATTCTTCTTTTCCATCTTTCGTTTGAATAACCTTTTTCCGAATGACAGTCATTTTACCCTTGAAATGCTTGAAATCACCGCGTCGTGTTTGGTCAATCAGAGCAGTTCTGTCAGCCAGAAAAAGAATCCGCTTTTTTGTTCCCGATTTCCATAGTCGATAAGCTATTTGAAAAGCTGCATAAGTTTTCCCCGTACCTGTTGCCATGACCAAAAGCACTCTGTTTTGACCATTTGCAATAGCTTCGACTGTGCGGTTTACAGCAATTTGCTGGTAATATCTTGGAGTGCGTTTCGTTCCGTCAAAGAAGTAATCCTGAGATGCAATTTTCTCTGCATTAGGTGTAGTTATGCCTTTATAAACTTTGTATTTCTCCCAAAGTTTTTCCGGAGATGGAAAACTATCCATATCCAGTTCAGTTTCGATATTTTCATCCGTTGCAGTTCGGTCATGAAACAAAAAACCATTGCCGTTAGTACTGAAGACACAAGGAATATCGAGAATCCGGGCATAATCTAAAGCCTGCTGAATACCCGATCTTATCGAATGGTTGTTATCTTTGGCTTCAATGATTGCAACCGGGATATTGGATTTGTAGTAAAGAATATAATCGGCTCTTTTCCGGATTCCTCTAGGAGCCTGTCGGACTTTGTAATTTACAGGATAATTATTATCTTGCGTACATGAAAAAATTTATAGGGGCAGACAGGGAACAACGAATGCTAATGCCTTATGATCTGGGTGATTGGTTACCTGAGCATCATCTTGCACGCTTTGTTGTTGATGTAGTTGATAAGCTTGATATGAAAAGGGTTTACATTCAATATAAAGGAGTTGGATCAACAGCCTACGATCCACGGATGCTTTTGTCCTTGTTGTTTTATGGTTATTCTACCGGAGTATTCAGCTCGCGTAAGATTGAGAGTTCCACCTACGATTCTGTCGCTTTCCGTTTTGTTGCAGGCAATCACCACCCCGACCATGACACCATCTCTGAGTTCCGCAAACGTTTCCTTGGCCAGATAAAGGGTTGGTTCAAGGAGATATTGTTAATAGGCAAAGAGCTTGGGCTTGTTAAACTTGGCAATATCTACATTGATGGGTCCAAGGTTCAGGCCAATGCTTCGCGCCATAAGGCAATGAGTTACGAGTACATACAAAAATTGGAAAAACAACTGGAAGAAGAAATTGAGAAATTATTGGATCTGGCCGCCTCCAAAGACGAAAGCGAAAAAGCATTGGAACTGGACATCCCCAAAGAATTAATGCTGCGGAAAGACCGTTTATCCAAAATACAGGAAGCAAAAAAGGTTGTTGAACAGCGGGCATCAGAGCGTTACCAAAAAGAGAAAGAGCAGTATGATGCAAAAATTGAACAACGTAAGCAGGAAAACGAAAAGACCGGGAAAAAGCCCAGGGGCAAAGAACCAAAAGCCCCAATAAACCAGCCAAACGATAAAGACCAGTATAATTTTACCGATCCGCAGTCCAGGATAATGAAAACGTCCAGGGGTTTTGACCAATGTTATAACGGACAGGCTGCGGTAAACGATGATATGGTTATCGTTGGGGCTTACAGCAACTCACACGCCAATGATAAGCAGGAATTTATCCCGGCCATAGAATCAATACCCGAAGAATTGTCGGGTGACATATCCACAGTGGTTGCAGACACAGGCTACTTTAGCGAGAACAACATTGTCGATTGCGAACAAAAAAATATATCACCAATCATCTCCACCTCAAGAGAAAAGCACAACAGCTTTTTAGACAATTATTTAACACAAAATACAGAAACCACACAAAGCATAAGCCCAGTTGAAAAGATGAGGCAGAAATTGAAAAGCGAAGAAGGGAAAGAGATATACAAGAAAAGAAAACAAACCGTCGAACCAGTTTTTGGGGTCATCAAAGAGATACTGGGGTTCAGGCGATTTTCGTTAAGAGGGGAAGCCGAAACAGATGCCGAATGGTCATTGGTCTGTTCTGCCTATAACTTAAAACGGTTTTTCAGGATGCAAATGGCATAAAATTGCCATTAATTGCTTTTTTTGCCACTGAAATCGACCTGAAATTGATTGTTATACCGAAAAGAGAACCAAGTTTCAACGCCAAACGATCATGGACTATCTCTATAGGATTTAAAATGCAAAAAATACTGATTTTGTCAAAATGAAGTCCGACAGGCTCCTAG
>JANXYV010000206.1 GCA_025355875.1 Prolixibacteraceae bacterium
TTGAAATGCGGGTTTTACTGGATTACTTTCACACCACTTTCCCCATTCCTCAGAAGTTTAAAACATTGGCATACTATTCTGCAAAGACATTTCAACATGACTTTGGCGATTATCAGGAAATTGTTTTGTGGTATGACCGGACTTATCTCGATTCTTTGGAAGAGTCTGAAATCGAATCTGAAAACGAAGATTATACCTTGTTTTGGAGTTGGTTCCAGGTAATCGAATCAGCCGATCTTGAATGCGATGAGTTAACAGATCAAATCAAAGAGGCTTACTTCAAATCAGTTGACGTTTCAAAAGGTGAGCATTTATCGGTGTCAATTGCATCATAGAGAAAAAAGGGGATTTAAAAATCCCTTTTTTTAGTCGCTGCGCTTCATGTTGATATTGTCCTTTCCCTGTCAAGCTCCTTTGCTCAATTTTGAATAGCATTCATTTAAAAACTTAAAAAAAACAGCACAATGAAAACATTCGTTTCGTTAATGATTCTGATGATCGGTTTGCTTGTTGCCTTGCCTTATGGCAATCAGGTTCAAGCATCAAATCCAGGCGGTCAAACATCTTTTGCAGTAGATAACCAAAATACAGCGCCTGCGGCTCTAGCCCAGGAGGAAGGAGGTGTTCAGGCTGAACCTGAACAAACAAATGTTGGACAGGAATCAGCCAGTAATTTTCTTTCAGATAATTGGGGAGCTCTGCTGATGGGCGTACTTGGTTTTGTTGACCTGGTCGCCCGATTAACTCCATCTGAAAAGGATAATTCAATCGTTAATTTTCTGATGACCTTATTCAACGCGATAATTCCAAACTTTAAGAAAGGTGGTGGCAGCTTTAAGCTGCTGAGTAAATAAATTTGATTTTTAGAATGATTTTAATCCCGCTACGAAAGTATCGGGATTTTTTTTCCAAATTTGTGCCTAAGAATAAATTTAAAGATGTTTTTTTTGATTCTTTTTGACAACAAAATTTCAACAATCGACGCTGAACTTTTCATAACAAAATAAAAAGTTTTGACCCAATCGTTGACCCATTTTAAACAAAAAACCTCTGCAAGCATAGTGCTGCAAAGGTTTCATTTTTGTTTGTGTGACCCAGCTGGGATTCGGACCCAGGACCCCATCCTTAAAAGGGATGTGCTCTACCAGCTGAGCTACTGAGTCATCCTGATATACTTTACCTGACTGATAAAGCGCTGCAAAGGTAAACGCAATTTTCTTTTATGCAAATCCTTCAAGCAATAATTCTCAAAAAAATTTCAGCACCTTACAAACAGACAATTGTTCGCCAACATCTCTCCATCTCTAATGAAAATAAAGCTAATTTAGCTTCCTCTAATACTTCATAATCAGATTGTGAAAAATAAGGTTGTAGTAATTACCGGAGCTTCTTCAGGGATTGGTCGTGCCCTGGCTAAAGAATACGCCTCAAAAGGTGCCCGATTATCATTGGGGGCACGCCGTCTCGATTTGCTGGAAGAGCTTAAATCTGAACTTCCTGAAACCGAAATTCTCATTCAGAAAACAGACGTAAGTATTGAAGATGATTGTTTTCGGCTTATAAATGAAACAATCAACCGATTTGGGCAAATTGATATTTTGATCAACAACGCAGGTATTTCCATGCGTGCGCTTTTCGAAGATGTTGATTTAATAGTTATCCGACACCTGATGGAAGTAAACTTTTTTGGAACCGTTTATTGCAGCAAATTTGCACTGCCATATCTTCTTGAATCGAAAGGAAGTTTGGTAGGTGTTATCTCAATTGCTGGTTATGTAGGTTTACCTGGACGATCAGGTTACTCAGCATCCAAGTTTGCAATCCGAGGCTTTCTCGACACCTTGCGTATTGAAAATCTTAAAAATGGATTGCATGTTTTGATTGCCGCACCGGGATTTACCGCTTCTGAGGTGCGAAAAATGGCTTTGACCAGCAATGGTTCAATACAAGGTGAAACACCCCGCAACGAAAGCAAAATGATGTCCGCAGAAGACTGTGCATTTCAAATCACGAAAGCAATTCAAAAGCGCAAACGTGAACTTGTTCTGACTTTTGCCGAAGGTAAACTCACTGTTTATGTCGGAAAGTTCTTTCCCTTCCTACTCGACAGGATCACTTATAAACACATGGCCAGAGAGCCTAAGTCACCTTTAAAATAATGGAGACCTTCTTTTGCCACGATGATAATTACTGAAACCAAAATAAGAGTTTACTATGAAGACACCGACCAAATGGGTGTGGTGTACTATGGAAATTATGCCCGATATTACGAAATCGGACGTACTGAAATGATCCGCGACCTTGGTTTTACCTACAAGCAAATGGAAGAGATGAACATCATGCTTCCGGCGCGAAGCCTGAAAATGAACTTTCTGAAATCGGCCTATTACGACGACCTGCTCACCATCCGAACTATTGTCGATACGATTCCCTTGGTTAAGTTTCCAATTAAGACCGAGATTTATAACGAGAAGGGAGAGTTAATCAATTCAGGAGAAGTGGTCCTGGTATTTTTCAACTCACTGACCAACAAACCAGTTTCAGCCCCAAAATTCTTTACTGACGAATTTTCACGCCTCTTTCAGGAAGCCCGAAAACCGATCTGAATGATTTCATGTCGTTCACTGATTCCTGAAAATTTCTGAAATTCATTTTTTTACCTGAACGGAAAAGGGTATTTGGCATTAATTCGTATTTTTAGAGCGCTTAATCAAATCAAAAAGTAAATCAATGGAAGAACTGGCAGTTGGAACCCGCGTTGAACATACACGATACGGAGAAGGAATTATCAGTAAAAATAAAATCACCTCCTACGAAATCTTTTTTGAGCGAGGTGGAAAAATTGAAATCACCAAACGAAATGAAGATCTGGAAGTAATTGATTCTCCAGAAGAAAAACCTAAAAATTCGCTCACTTTGCCTGAAATTGAGAAAGTCCTTCGTTTTGTAATGGAAGAACAGGGAATTCTTCAGGAGATTGTTCCGCTTGGCGAAAAATGGATAGGTGGAAATATGCTTTTGCAACCTGCAAACCTTTCGCTAAAACCCAAGGAAATCCCGATTGAAGCCTTTTTTCATAAAATCGTCATGTTGCGCGACCGGCTTCGTGTTCTGGAGCAAAACATCAACAGCCACTCCGGATTATCTGACGAAGAAAAGATAAATATGCAGCAGTACATCACCCGGATTTACGGTTCATTAACCACATTCAATATCCTATTTGCTGACAAAGAACACTATTTTGTAGGCGCAAAATCTTGATTACAATGAAAACGACATTCACAATATTCACCATCCTTATTCTTAGTTTTTCAGGTATGGCACAGGATTTCAAACTTAAAGTATGGCCAAACGGCGCACCCGACAGCAACGGATTAACACAACCTGAAGAAATCTTTGAAGGAAGGCGTGTCCGTAATGTTTCTGAGGCCGAAATATACGTGTATCTGCCTAAAATGGGGATCAATACAGGAGCTGCTGTTGTTATCTGTCCCGGTGGCGGCTATGGCATGGAAGCCATGGATCACGAAGGTTATGACATGGCCGAATGGCTCGTGCAGCAAGGCGTTGCCGGGATTGTGCTGAAATACCGGCTTCCATATGGACACGATCAGATTCCACTCGAAGATGCTCAACGTGCCTTGCGAATCGTCAGGCAAAAAGCTGCTGAATGGGGAATTAATCCGATAAAAATTGGGATTGCCGGTTCATCTGCCGGAGGTCATCTGGCTTCGACTGCTGGAACCAAATTCGATCTCGGCAAATCTGAATCGACCGATCCAACAGAGAAATACAGTTGCCGGCCCGATTTTATGTTGCTGCTTTACCCGGTGATTACCTTCAGCGAAGAATTTGGGCACATGGGTTCACGCGTCAATTTGATTGGCCCGGGCGCAAAATGGGAACTGGTTGAAAAGTATTCGAATGAATTGCATGTGACCGCACAAACTCCGCCTACCTTCTTAGTTCTTGCTGATGACGACAATGCTGTACCTCCCCGAAATTCCATCGAGTTTTACATGGCTTTAAAAAAATTCAATATCCAGGCCGAAATGCACATTTTCAGGGATGGCGGACATGGATTTGGAATGAATAAAATGAACAAGCCAGTTGACCAGTGGCCCAACCTGTTTGCTCAGTGGATGAAATCGCAGGGAATTACCAAATAATAGCCTCCCCCAACCCCCTCCGAAAGAGTGGGCTAAAATAATAGTATGTATTCCAACACTCACCCAATAAATGTACTGAAGTATTGTCCGCGTTGTGGCTCAGCTCAATTTCCGGCAACAAGCCACCGATCCTTCAAATGCCGTGATTGTTCATTCAATTATTTCGTCAATTCGTCGGCGGCTGTGGCCGTTTTGCTTTTTAATGAAAAAGGCGAAATCTTACTGACCCGCCGGGCTGTTGAACCTCACCTCGGCAAGCTCGATTTACCGGGCGGATTCATCGATCCGGGAGAATCCGGAGAAGAAGCCGCCATCCGCGAGGTTCAGGAAGAACTCGGGATTCAAATTCATTCTTTGCAGTATTTTGGTTCATTCCCGAATGAATATGTTTTCTCTGGATTTACGGTTTTCACAATTGATCTGGCCTTCCTGGCAATGACTGAAAATCTCCACCAAATGATTGCTGCGGATGACGTGGCTTCATTCGAATTTCGAAAACCACAAGATGTCGATCCGGAAGAAATGCCATCTATTTCTATGTATAACATCATTAAAGAACTCATCCTACATGAAGGAAAAAATTAAACAGAGAATTTCGGATCTACGGGTTCTGATGCAGCAAAAAGCTCTTGATGCCTATGTCATTTTTGGAACCGATCCTCATTTAAGCGAATATCTGCCCGAACACTGGCAAACCCGGTCTTATATTTCTGGATTTACTGGTTCTGCCGGAACAGTGGTGGTAAGTCAGAAAAAAGCTGCCCTCTGGACCGATTCACGCTATTTTCTTCAGGCAGAAGAACAACTTTCGGGTTCAGGCATTGAAATGATAAAACTTCGCGTTTCGGGTCAGCCCGATCCGACAGAATGGCTGAGAATAAATCTCATGGAAAATGCAATTGTGGGTACCGATGAATGGTGCATTTCGGCAAGTCAGTTTAATCAAATGCAAAACAGTTTGATCAAATCTGGAATCAAGCTGAAAGAATCCGGAGATTTACTAGACGAAATCTGGCACGATCGCCCTACCCTTCCCAATAAACCAGCATATGAACATGATATCCGGTATGCCTGTACCGATCGAAAAACAAAAATTTCGGCCATCTGTTCCGAACTGGAAAAATCAGGTGCGAATCTGCAGATCATCACCACTTTGGACGATCTGGCATGGACCTTCAACCTTCGCGGAAGCGATGTGGAATGCAACCCGGTTTTTTTGGCTTACGCGTGTGTCTCCAAAGAAAACACCAACCTTTTCGTCGACAACCAAAAACTTTCAACGGAATTGAAAAACAAACTGAACTCCGATGGAATTCAGATCCGGGAATACACTGATTTGATTGGGTTTTTGAATCAACTCCCTGAAAATGATAAGATTTTTATGGACTCTGATCGCACCAGTCAGGCGATTTTGAAGAATATTCCCGAACATTGCCAGATTCTGGAAGGTTTATCTATTCCATGCCGTTTGAAGGCCATCAAAACCGAAGGCGAAATCCAAAACATCAGGACGGCCATGCGAAAAGACGGCGTGGCCATGATTGAATTCTTGTTCTGGCTGGAAAAAAATCTGGGAAAAATTCCGGTAACCGAATTCACAGTAGCTGAAAAACTGATTGAATTTAGAGCCAAACAATCTGAATATAAGGGTATCAGCTTCTTCCCGATTGTAGGTTACAAGGAACATGGCGCCATCGTCCATTTCCACGTCACTGAAGAAAATGCGCTTCCCATCGAAAAAGACGGATTCCTTCTTTTTGATTCCGGAGGACAATACCTGGACGGGACCACCGATATTACCCGGACTGTAGCCTTGTCGGAACTGACTTCCCGGCAAAAAACCGATTTCACGCTGGTACTGAAAGGCATGATTTCGCTGACTCTGGCGAAATTTCCAACCAATACCCGTGGTTATCATCTGGATATTATGGCCCGCAAAGACCTGTGGCAACACGGAATGAATTACGGACATGGAACTGGTCACGGAGTGGGATATTTCCTGAATGTTCACGAAGGACCGATGAGCATTCGACAGGAATTTAATGACCGGGTGATTGAAGCAGGGATGGTTTTATCGAACGAACCAGCTTTTTACCGGTTGGGCGAATACGGTCTGCGTACCGAAAATATGATGGTTTGCCAGAAAGATGAATCGACCAATTTTGGAGATTTCCTTCGGTTTGACACGCTGACCCTTTGCCCCATCGACACCAAAGCAATTGAGAAAAGCCTTTTAAACCAGGAGGAAGTTAGATGGCTCAACAGCTATCACGAAAGAGTTTTCGCCGAATTAATACCAATCCTGAACGATGAATTAGTAAGTTTTCTTGCTGAACTCACAAAACCTATCTGATTTCCGGGAAACCCTTCAGCAAAAAAAACCGTTACAGATCAGTTCTGCAACGGTTTTTTGTTATTGATTCTACTGAATTTTATTTCTTTACGAAATCTGCTTTCTGAAGGAATTCCAGTGATTGTTTCATTCCGTCCATTGGTTTGGAATTGAATTCTTCCACTTCAACAATATAACCTTTCATTCCAGCTTTTTCTGCATTTTCGAAAATTGGTTTAAAGTTCATCTTGGCATCGCTGCCACCCAATTCTTTGTAGTCTTTCACATGCCATAATTCGAAACGGCCAGGGTATTTATTGAAATAATCAACCGGATTTTTACCACCTTCGGTAATCCAGTACAAATCCATTTCAAACATTACTTTGGCCGGATCGGTATTTTTCAGCATGTAATCATAAATAGTCTGACCTTCCACATCTTTAAATTCACCGCTGTGGTTATGGTATCCAAAACGGATTCCGGCAGCATTGCATTTGGCACCCACCGCGTTGAAATAGTCGCAATAACGTTTGGTTCCGGCCAGACTTTCGTAACCCACTTTGTCCATAAATGGCTGCACAATGTATTTTACACCGGCTGCTTTGTGAGCGGCGATAGCTTTGTCCCACCATGCCATACAAGCATCCCAGCCAGCCTTATCAGGCACAGCCTGACCACAATGTGACGAAAGGAAATTCAAACCATTGGCATTGCATAAAGCTTTAAATGCTGCAGGTTCCATTCCATAGAATTTGCCATCGTTGTACGAAGCAGCTTCAGCAATTTTATAACCCATGGCACCAATCTTTTCTACTGTACCCTTGGCATCTTTGCTCATGTCGTCGCGAACCGAATACAATTGAACGCCAACTTGTTTGCTTGGTTTTGGAGCGGTGAATGAAAAGATTCCGCCCGACACTAAAATAACCAGTACGATGAAAGTCAGTGACTTCATAACATTTGATTTTAACCTCATAATGAATAATTTAATTGATTTAGATTGAATATAGGTACATCTGAATTTTAATCCTGAACAAAAATAGGTTCAAAAAATCAAACCTGAAACAGAATGACGAATTTTGTTTTGGGAATTTGGATCAATTCAGAACTAAATGACTCAAAAAACTATGAAAAGTGGTATGAATTTAAAGAAAAAACCGCTGAAGACATTGATCTTCAGCGGTTTTAATTTTCCTAAAAGTGCCCAGAACAAGGGCATTTTATATTGGCTTTAGTTTAATTTTGCGTTGCAATTAACATTTGATACCTGGTATTAATTTGGCGATACCTCGATAAGGTCAACATATCCTCAGTTGAACAGTCGATCATGTCTTGTTCGGCGCAAATTGACTTTCTGAATGCCT
>JANXYV010000039.1 GCA_025355875.1 Prolixibacteraceae bacterium
TTTCCACTAGCATCCTTTTTTGTCTCATCAACCTCTCTGAATGTGAGTTGATCAATCTGTTCCATAATTTTGGCATATCCTTGTGCATCAGGTTGACTAGCATTGTTCTTAATCGGTATTTCAACGGTAATACTTTTCTTCGAATTTTTAATTGTAACTGTTGCATCGGGGAGTTCCCTTAAATCAAGCCGTTTTCTGATTACCTGTTTTGCTGATTCCAGTTGAGCATTCGTGACTGTGTTTAGATCAACACCGGCATCCGGATATAAGACCATGTGCACTCTTTGCATAGTATTAATACTTGAAAATAAATTCCGATATATGGAAAATCCAAATATCGTGAGCGCTACAAGTACAACTACAACAACGATTAAAGATATCAGTAAATACTTTGTCTTCTTTGGGTTTTTCATGCACAACCTCCATATAACAACTCTAATCTATTAATATTTCACAAACAGTTTATCGATAAAATTATACTATCCTTTTTTGAGGTTGTCAAAGTGTAGCATTAACGTGTTACGCAGCTATGAGTTTATGTGCGTATTCCGGCATATCCGGACAGCTGTTCCGATTTTATCCGGACGGCGTTCCGGAATTATCCGGACACCTTGTCAGTAGTTTTATTCTATTACAATAACTTGTCTTTTTCAATACTTTTTATTTTTTCTTTTGCTGATATTTCTCTCATTGATGTTTTTGAATCAAGTTCAACAATATATGAATTGTGTATTATTCTATCCATTATTGCATCGGCAATTGTTGGGTCAGGGAATAGATCATACCATTTTTTATGTGACATTTGGCCGGATAAAACGCTACAGGCTTTATTGTATCTGCTTTCAACTATTTCTAGTATATCTCTGCTTTCTTCCAACGTATACGATTTCAAACCGATGTCATCAAGAATTAACAGCTTAACAGTGAGCAGATTTGCCATCAATTTTGCATATCTGTTTTCGCTTTTTGATTCTTGTATTTCCAAAAGCAATTCCGGTATTCTGTAATATCTTACAGTATATCCTTTTCGGCAGACAGCATTTCCAATGGCGCAGGAAAGGAATGATTTGCCGCATCCGGTCCTTCCTGTAATTATTACATTAAGCTTATGTTCTATGAATACGCATGTAGATAGCGTCTGGATTATTTTTTTGTCTATGGTTCTGTCAGCGCTGTAATCAATATCTTCAATACATGCGGTAACCCCAAATGATGCCATGTACAGTAATCGTTTTATTCGATTATTTTTCTTTGCCAGCCATTCTTGTTCAACCATAATTCCAAGTCTTTCCTCAAATGATAGTTCATTCAAGGATATATCCGGTTCTGCCAACATTTGTGCCATTGTCTTGAGCTTTAGCGACTTCAGCTTTTCAATCGTCGGATTATTGAGCATAAATGCCACCTCCTTCAAATGAATTGCGACCTCTTAAATTCATGTGTGTGATTACTTTGGTTTCCTGAACTTGTTCTTCTGCTGATTTACTGATTTTTTGATAAATTATTTTAAAATATTTGTACGACAGTATATTTTTTTCAATAGCTTCCCCGCATGCAGATTCCATTACTTCTTCAGAACCACTGTCTCCTAAACGTATTACCCCCATACAAGTTCTGTAGGTTTGAACCGGGTATTCCCTGCTGTTAAGAATCATAGCAATATATTGGCGGGTTGTATGTCCGATTTTTTCTGCCCACGATAAGAAGCGTTCTTTATTCCAACCGTAAATCGCTTTATGATTTTCCGGCATATGATCAGGAAGAGTCCTGTATCGATTATATTTATCATAGTTTCTTTGATGTGCTGTAATCCTTTCACAATCCACAAATACCTCAACCGTTTTGTTTGTTGAGCGAATTGAACATCTGCTATTTACATGCATATATGGAACACTATAGAAGAATCCATCATATTCAACATGATAATTGAACGGCACATTCATTTCTTTCCAATCAGGAACCTCAAATTTCGCATTCGGTAAAGGCTGCAAGCACGGCTTGTCGATGGATTCAAAAGCTGTCTGCCTATTGCCTTCCATTTTTTGAAATGGTCTCACAATAAACTTTTTCAATTCATTTCTGATTGCATTATTAATTTCTTGCAGGCTGAAAAATTGCTGATTTCTTAGTGTTGCAATTATTCTTCTTGAAACATTACCTACCATATTTTCAGCGCTTGCCTTATCCTTAGGTCTTCTAGGTCTTGCCGGGATAATGGTAGTTCGATAATGCTTTGCCAGCTCATGATAGCTTTTGTTTAATACCGGATCTACAGTATCAGGTTTTGATACTGCTGTTTTTGTATTATCCGGTATTGTTATCCTGGGAACTCCTCCAAACCACTCATAAGCCTTAATATGCGCATCGATCCAATTTTCTTTTCGCATGTTTTCATACGCATAAACAAACGGGTAATTACTGGCGGGAAGAACAGCTACAAAAATATATGCGTCCATTATTTCTCCGGTTTTTGGATTAACATATGACATTGTCGTACCCGCCCAGTCAACTTCAACTTCTTCACCGGCCTTATGCTCTTTATGCAAGGTTAAATGATTTTGCTTTTTCAATTTGTGATATCTGTCACGGAATTGGCTGTACATTATGCCATCAGGATGCTGCTCCTTATACTCTTCCCACAGGATTATTAATGTCACATTTTTTCTTTTCATCTCACCAAAGACGTATTCCATATTTGGTTCAGCCAGTTTATCTCTGACCGATCCCGGTGGGTAAAGCAATGAGATAAGTTCTCTATCCTTTAATTCAATCGGCCAAGAGATACCGACCTTTTCTGCACGGTCCAACAATTCGGATACAGTTGTTTTCCCGCAATTGCAGGCTTGTCCTATTTCTCGTAAAGACAAACCCATTTCGTACTTTAATCTTAGAACCTCTTTTACTTTTAGCATTTCCAGCCTCCTCATCGTTTGGCCTCCTTTAATCATTTTGATTAAAGAATACCTGTTAATTTAATAACTTGACAAGGTGTCCGGATAATTCCGGAATAGTGTCCGGATGTTTCCGGAATCAGTGTCCGCATGTCGCCGGAATACGCAACCATAGCAAAAGCAGAGAAGCTTATTGCCAACCCCGAAAAATACAATAAAGCTACTTCGTATGGAGCTGCTGCTTATGTCAACAACTTTGATATTGACAAGAGCACTGGTGAAATAAAACCCAAAGATGGAAAAACGCT
>JANXYV010000102.1 GCA_025355875.1 Prolixibacteraceae bacterium
TTTTGAGCCTGCAGCAGTTTTGTTGTCGAAAAACAAATTGGTTGAAAGAAGGTCGTTTGTTCCTCCCCAGTTTACAGCACCGGTTGAACCGTCCACCATCATCGCTGCATCAAATCCGGTTGTTTTAAAGGTTGCTTTATATGCTCCAAACTGCGAGTACCGGGCATACCAGGCTTGTGGCAAGGCAGCCAGATCAGGAGCATTAATTTTTAAATAAGGAGCCCAGGCAATTTCTACCGTTTCATTTCCAGTCACATCATCATCGGTGTACTTAAGCAAAATATAAATGTTGACATCATCATAGGTTACTTTAAATGAACCGCTAAAGTCGGCATCACCATGATCAGATGCTTTGTTGCCCAGACGGCTACCTACATCGCCGAGTTTATTCTCGCCGGGAATTTTATTCCATTCCGTGTCAAAATTGCAGGTCACCGCATCAAATGAAGATGCTGCGGCAGCAATAGCTTGTTTCCTGACAGGAACATCAGCGGGCAGAGGAGCCCACCAGCTTGGAATTGGCGCTGTCCAGCCAGCCACAAAGGCAGCATCGCCGGAATCGGGAGCTTGCGCAAAAAGACCAGTTACACTGAATAACAGCATAACAAGAAGAAAAGTAAATAAAGTTTTCATACGCTTGTTAGTTTAAATTATGAATTGAATTAGAAAAATAGGTTGACCGGAAGGGGAACTTCATTTCTGAATCCCCCTTCCGGTTATGATTATTTGATATTTACAGTAACCGTGTATTTATCACCTGCAGTGCTTCCTTTGTAGAAGGTGTAGGTGAGTGGTTTTGTGAAATTATTTACAGTAGCACCATTGGTTTGTGTAACAGTTCCGATGGTAACTTTTCCTACAGAACCGACCCACTCTGCCACCAGCTTAGTGACATCGGTACCTTTTAAAACATCCACTGAAATCGTTTTCGCAGCTACATTAATGACGCCCATTGGCGCAGGCACCAAACCTGCAAAAGTGAAACTTGAAACCGGATTGTCCAATGCCGTATTAATTGCGTAACTTACTTCTGACTTATTTTGAGCAACCACTTTGATCGATTTTGTTGTGGTGAGATTGTAGTTTTTCCGGTCGGAGTAAAGATTGTTATTTAAATAGACTGTGCTTCCGTAGGAAGAAGCCAGTACCAGACGAACTGAAGCCAGATTGGTGGCGTAATTTGCAGTCAGGTTGATTTCCTTTTTAGCTTCGTCGATGATCCCAACTTCGCCATTTCCGCCCACTCCAAGTACAAACTTGGTCAGCATTTTTTCAGCAGAGGCAGGGAATGTACTGAACTTGACCGTATATTTCTGTTCGTCGCCTTCCGCTGATTTAACTGAATAAACCACCGGGCTGGAGAAATCGTTCGAGGTCAAACCCGAGGTTTGTTCCACGCCGGCCACATAGACTTTTGAAAGTTCGGACTGCAGACCATATATCGCCACGAAATTGAAATCGGTCACAATATCCGGAACCGAAAACAGAATGTCGTTATTCTGGGTAATCTCGCCATCAGTGCCGTTAATATTAAAGACTGTAAATGAATTGCGGTTATCAACCACATTCAGTTCGATGGTCTTGGCTTCTCTCGAAAACTCTTTTCCAAAGTTGCCTGAACTGCTGGCAAGCAGGGTCAGGTTGTATTTGCCTGAAGTATTATAACTCAGTGACAGCGAATCTGCTTTATTAAAATCGATTCCTTTTGCTCCGGGTTCTCCCCAGACACGGCCCGGTGTGCCGTCGAAGAGGGTCAGAAATTCTCCGGAGCCTGTCGGGATAACAAAGAATGCTTTCCCTGCGCTGGCCTGTGTTTTACCTTCACGCTGAAACGATAACATGAAATTTGGATCTGGCTTGATCATTTGTTCCTTGACACACGATGCTGCCAGAAAGAGTGTAAGCAGAATCAATATGGATTTATACATGATTTTCATAATATTTTTGATTAAAGTTTTTACTCTGAATGAACTACCAACCCGGATTTTGCTTCAGGACACCCTTGTTGGCATCAATATCAGCCTGAGGAATCGGGAAGCAATAGTTTTTGTCCTTATTGAATTTGTTATTAAACAGCTTCGCCAGATCAATTCCAAAATTCGGATCCCACATCCAGCGAACAATGTCGTTGTACCTGTGACCTTCCGTGGATAATTCCACAGCACGTTCGTGAACAATTACATCCGGTGTCAGAGCAGGTCTGGCAGGCATCCCAGCCCGTGCCCTCACCTGATTGAGCGCCACTAATCCTGATCCGTCGGCATCACGATCGACCTGATAGCATGCTTCGGCATACATGAGCAGTACATCGGCATACCGGATCACCCGGATATTAAACGGATCACAATTCGGAGAAGATTTTCCTACAAACTGCGGATAGAAATATTTTTTCAGTCCAAGAGCTTTACTTGGAACCGGACCAGCATATAGCTTATTATTGAAAACAATTGATTTGGCATGAATATCACTTTGGAAAGGAATCATTCTTCCTGATTCTGGCCTCCAATCAAGCAAATCACCATCCAGATAACAGGTTGCATAGGCACGTGGATCCCGGTCATAACCAGCCGGAGCGCCAGCAGTTTCAAATTCGTACCACAAGGTTGGATCGATTTCGAGGTTGCGGTATCCAAATGGCGACAAGTAAGCGTAGTTCAAAGAACCGCCCCATTGCCATCCCGGCAGCCATCCGCCTGCAGCGCGATTATCGTCGTTGTATTGGATTTCCCAAACCGATTCTTTGTTATTTTCTGCCTTATACAATTTGTTCCCAACCGGAATGTCCAGGTAAGAATAGTTGGAGAGCAAAGCTGCCTGATAATCTTCTTTGGTTTCAGCCAACGGTTTAACCAGTTCATACATATTGCTGTCAATAACCCGTTTGAAAGCATCTTTTGCCTTTTTAATATTTGCAGCAGCTTCAGGGCTTCCACCTTTTCCAAATCGTAAGTAATACTGATAATGCTTGTAGAGCAAGGCTTTCCCCAAGGCAGCATTTGCTGTACCTTTGGTCAGTCGTCCAACTTCAGATGATGGCCATGAATCGGGCAAATTATTTGCTGCAAAAGTTAAATCTGCCTCCAGTTTATCCCAGAATTGTTCAGGGGTTCCGTTGGGCAATCCAACCAGCGGATTGATCGGCACATTGGTTTCGTCGTAATAAATTGGTTTATTGAACCAGGTAACCAGATAGAAATAATACATTCCCCGCAATGCGGTAAGCTGAGCCTTGTATTCGTTTAACTTCGCTTCTTCAACAACCCCTTTTAAACGGTCGATATTGGCCAGCACATCTGAAGTTCTGAAAAGGCCAATGTACAAAGTAGACCAGGGTGATGAAAAATCGGAAGTATTGATGATCATCTGATCGAACCCTGACTTTGGGTTTTCGAACCAGATATACGGATCGAGGTTATTCATCCGTAACGAGTAAAAATTACCAAACATACCGCCGTGTGCGAATGGAGTATAAGCTGCATTTACTGCCAGCAGAAGATCATTTTCAGTTTTAAAAAATGAACCGACGTCGAGGCTGTTTTTGTTTTCCGTTTCCAGGAATGTATCCGAACAAGCGGTCAATATCAACGTCGTAATGATTATATATAGTAGTTTTTTCATTGTCGTAAATTCTTTGCAGGTTTCTAATTAAAATTCAATTTGTAAACCACCGGTAAACGAACGGGGCATGGAGTAACTTCCTCCATCAGTTCCGCTATTCAGCGGATCACTCGAAATAAATCCTTCCGGATCGCGTCCCTTGTAACCTGTAATACAGAAGAGATTGGAAGCATTGGCATAAATCCGGATGCTTGCAATACCTAGTTTTTCGCACTCATACTTCGGAATGTTGTATCCGACCTGAAGGTCTTTTAACCGGAGAAAAGATCCATTTTCAACCCAGAATGAAGAAAATCGGTCGTTCACATTTTTGTTGGAAGGGTCGACCCTGACTTGAGTTGTTGAAGCATTTTCAGGTGTCCAGTGGTTCAGGGCAAAATCAACAAATTTGTTGTGTTCCATATCCTGGCTGTTCATGCTCGACATACTGGCTCTCTGCTGATTGTAGATTTGGAAATCGCCCACTCCGTATAGAAAGATATTGAAATCGAAGTTTCTGTACTTACAATCAAATCCCAGTGAGTAGTTGTAGCTTGGTATGGTTTTACCGATAATCGTTTTATCCAGATCGGTTACATCGCCATCGCCATTCAGGTCGCGATATTTGATATCGCCTGGCTGCGGAATATTTCCGGCATGGGTGGCAAAATTGTACCCTATATATTGCCCGTTTGCATCCTTTTGATAGTTTCCGTCGGCGCCTTTGGTATAATTGGTTTCATTCAACTGGATAATCCCATCCGAAACAAAACCGTATAATGCCCCAATCGAATGTCCGACAATCGTCCGGTTATTTCCATTGGTAATGTCGGTTACAGGTAATGATTTAACTTCGTTCTTGATGGTTGTAAGGTTTCCGGTAATTCCATACGAAAACTCACCAAGTTTATCTCTCCACGCCATCGATATTTCTATACCCCGATTTTGAATGTCGCCGGTGTTGAACCATGGATTCCCATCCTGACGGCCAAAAGCCGAAGAAATTGGGATGGCTACCAGTAAGTCTTTATTGTTCTTGATATAGTATTCAGCATTGGTCTGAAGCCGGTTGTTGAACATGTTCAGGTCGACTCCCATATTGATCATTTCAGCGGCTTCCCAATGGATTTCCTTGGAAGCCAGTCCATAAAATACATATTGGGCCCGTGCAATATGCTGGTCGTTTCCAAATACCGGTGAGAAATTGGTATTTTCAGAAATTTTATCCAGGTACTGAAATCCGCCACCGATGTCTGAATTACCAGTTTGGCCCCAGCCTGCACGCAATTTCAGCGCATCAATCTGCTTCACATCTTTCAGGAAATCTTCGTTTATTTTCCATGCAAGTGATGCTGATGCAAAATTTCCTCTACGGTATTCCGGAGCAAACACTGAAACACCATCAGAACGAAGCGATGCAGTGGCAAAATATTTGCCTTTGTAGTCGTACATAACCCGGCCCAGATAAGATAGCATCCGGTAATCTGAGGTATAACCGGTTAATTTGGATGAGGCTGTTCCGCCGTTTGCCAGAGTATTGAGCTGTTCAAAATCGAATCCGTTTTCGGCTCCTGAAATATTGTTGTTCCTGCTTCCACGAATTTGATGAACAAACGTAGCCTGTACATTATGAATGTTATTGAATTTTTTATTGAATAAAAGCTGGTTTTCAAGATTGAGCGAAATATTTTCACCATAACCTTCCGAAAGGGATGCGCTACCAGGAGCACGATTCCCGGTAAATTGGGGCATCCAGGCCTTACTCCGGTAATATCCAACCTCCACCGCCGGAGTCACTTTATACATCAGCCAATCTGTAAAGTTTACCTGCAGGTACACATTCGCTCTGGTTCCCAATCCGTACGACTTGCTGTCTCCGAGTGTCGGAGCACAAAGCAGGTTCGGTTTATCGTTTCCCAGGGTGTTGCTGTAAACCGGACCGGTATAACCGTCAGGAATAGCTCCCTGCATTAGGTTTCCGCTGGCATCTTCCCAGTAGATGGTTTGCTGTGATTCGAATCCACCTTTGTAAAACGAATTGTAGATCTTCATTAAAGGCGAGGTATTCAAATCGTAGATCCCTGCCTGATTGGTCATCGGCAATTCTCCGATATTGTAATTCAGGCTGATACTTTCTCCTATTTTCACGTATTTACTAAGCTTGAAATCTGAATTGGCGCGGATTGTATATCGTTCTGCCTTGGTTTTAATGACCGTTCCATCTTCATTTACATAACCCATCGAAATATTGTAATTGCTGCTTTCTCCTCCTCCGGCAATTGAAAGGTGGTAATTCTGATTCAGGCCTGTTTTGAACATCTGATCCTGCCAGTTTGTCCCTTGTTGCCATCCACTACCATAATATTTCTCGCGGAATGGCTGATCGTATTCAGGTTTGTCACCGTTCATCGCTTTGTAAAAAGCGGAATATTGATCAGCGTTCATTACATCATATTGCTGAGGAGCCAGATTTACTCCCACATAGGTATTAAAGCTAACCTGTGGCTTACCCGATTTTCCACGTTTCGTGGTTACAATGATAACCCCGTTCGATCCGTTTGCCCCATAAATAGCAGTAGCCGATGCGTCTTTCAGTACCTGCATACTTTCAATTTCCTGAGGCTGTATGCCATTAATGTCTCCAGCCTGAACCCCATCGACAATGTAAATCGGATCTGATCCTTTGTTGATTGAACCTACTCCGCGCACACGAATGGTTGCACTTCCGCCCGGAGCGCTATTCTGGATGACCAGAACTCCCGGCGCCCGTCCCTGAAGGGATTGTGCAGCACTCGACGAAGGATTCATCGTTAAATCTTTAGTGGATACGACCGCTACCGAACCAGTCAGATCCGATTTTTTTACCGTACCGTAACCAATCACCACCACTTCATCCACTCCAACCACAAATTCCTTCATTTCAGTATTAATTACAGTCTGGTTCCCAATGACAACTTCCACACTGGTCATACCGACAAACGAAAAGATCAGAGTTTTGCCTCCGGAAGGAATGGTTAAACTGTATTTTCCGTTTCCATCTGTGATGGTTCCGGTTGTGGTACCCTTAACAATAACGGTAACGCCGGGAATAGGAAGTTTATCAGCAGAACTGATGACCGTACCCGTAACTTTGGCTGCATCCTGAACAACAGAAGAGGGAACACTCCCCTTTGAAGTAACCAGGATATGACGATCCATCACTTCGTAGGTGAAGCTGGTATTCTTAAAGATATCGTTCAATACGTCTTCAATCTTCTGATTTGATATATCGACGCTAACCTTCTGCTTCAGATTAATTTGCGAATTATCGTAGAAAAACCGGAACTCGCTTTGAGCTTCAATTTTCTCGAAAACTTCAACAATCGATACGTTGGTCAACTTAAGATTTAGTTTTGTCATTTGTGCATAACCGGCAGCCGAAACCTGAAGCAGACCCACAAAAAACAGAATAAATGTGATCTTACTCATTAGAATTAGTTTATAAATGGAAGGATTACTCGCGTAATCTCTCCATCCTGATTTTTTTTTCATAGATTTGAGTGTTGAGTTTAATGACTTAATTTCCGTAATTCAAAGTTGTTAGGCGAAACAGAGCATGTTTCAATTTAAGGCAGGAAATGTTGGCGCATTTTCTGCCTTTTTTCTTTAATCATAGACGTTTGTTCGTTTTTAGTTTGACATAAATGATATTTTTATTGAATTTATATTCGATAGGTTCAACCGAAGTCCTCCGGATTGCCTCCATAAAAAGGAAGATATTGTCGTTAATATTGATTGTACCGGTATAGGTTTTGTTTTTCAGAAATTCATTTTCAAAAACTACCTCTATATTAAAGATACGTTTGATTTTCAGGGCCAGACTTTCAAAGTTTTCGTCTTTAAACGCATAAACTCCATTCTCCCAGTATTGGTAATAAGATGCCTGGATTTTTTTTGTTGAGACACTGTTATTCTTCTTGTCGTAAAATAAACTATACCCGGAATCAAGTTTGTATTCCGATTTTCCGTTGATTTCCCGTTCACTCTGGAAGATCACTGAACCCGAAACCAGCGATGTTTCGATGGTATTGTCTTCAGGGTAAGCATTGACCGAAAACTTCGTTCCCAGTACCTTAATTTTCTGGCTACCAATTTTAACAATAAATGGATGCCTGGCATCATGGTGTACATCGAAATAAGCTTCTCCTGAAAGTTCAACTTCACGGTTAGCATTGCTGAAGTTGCTGGCATACCTCAACTTGGTTTCATTGTTCAGCCAGATGGTGGTACTGTCGGGCAAAACCAGTTTCATGCGGTTGCCCCGGGGGACAACAATCTCCTGCCAGCTAACCAATTCGGCCTTCTTTTCTCCCCGAAACATATAAACCATATAATCTGACATCAGAATCACTGCCAGGATAGCAGCCACTTTGAATAAAGTTGTGAAGGAATATTTTTGTTTGGGGCTACTTTCATGAACTGCTATTCGCCTTTTAACCGACTCATATAGTGAATGATGCGTATCTTTCGAAGCAGACCTGAATTTCCATGTCTGTTCGAGGCGACTGTAAATTTCTTTGTTTTCAGGCTTTTCATTCAGCCATTCTTCTACCAGGCGGACATCATCGTCAGTACTTTCACCCGAAATCTTCCGGGTAATATGAGCCCAAATCTTTTCCTCATCCATGCAATTAAAATGTTAGTATAATTGCTCAAACAGAAATCATTTAAAATTCCCCTAAGCGAATGGCAGAAATAATTCTACATTCTATGTTTATAAAAAGTGGGATTTAATTCTTTGGGAGGATTGGATTCTGCAATTACCTGGGAAGAAAAAATTGCAACAGAACCATGTATTTTTCGGACTCTTTCTCTTCGTTTTTAAGATACTGCTGAATTTCGTGCCCAATTTTCTGGACAGCAATAGTCAATTGATGATCAATCGTCTTCACCGAAATTCCTAATACCTGAGCGATTTCCTTGTACTTTAACTGTTCAACTTTAGCCAGGTTATAAATCAGTTTGCAGCGTTCGGGTAAATGGTCGATGGCCCGTCCGATGGCTTCCTTCAATTCCTTTGAAATCAATTCAGACTCCGGGCAAATTTCGTCGATCGGAAGGGAAACACTGATATCCTCAAGCGAAACAGCTTTTTTACGCTTCTCCTTGTCGAGGTAATTCAATGAAATATTACGTGAAGAAGTGAAAATGTAGGCTTTGAAGTTTTCGATTTCCGAGATTTTTGCCCGCTGAAGCCAAATCCTGAAAAAGACATCCGAAACGGCCTCTTCGGATAGCTCCTTATTCTTCAGGATTGAAAAGGTAAAGCGGGAAAGTCCGTTGACATACATTTCGAACAATTGCTTAAAAGCAATCTCATCGTCAGCAAAACTAATCCGATTCAAAATGGCTTGTATGTTAAGATCGTTTCTCAATTCAGGAATCTTGGTCAAGCCAAAACTACTAATAAATTGCCAATCGACGAAGGATCAGGAGGCATTCATTCCATGAAAACCACTCAAAGAACAGAAATAACAAAAAAGAATCCTGGATTGAAATATTCTTCGGTACAAACCTTCTTAATCTATTGGATACGCGTGCCGGAACCAGTCAAACTTACTCGTCCTCATCTTTCAGTAAAACTTCCTCAATAACCCTTGCATAATGTTCGTGCTCCAATTCGTGGATTCGGGCAGCCAGGGTTTCAGGAGTATCTTTGGGCATGATCGGGCAGGTTGCCTGAAACAGGATTTTTCCCTTATCATAATCCTGATTGACCTGATGAATAGTGATTCCAGATTCTTTATCTTTTGAGGCCAGTACCGCTTTATGGACATTCATCCCGTACATTCCTTTGCCCCCGTATTTGGGCAACAAGGCCGGATGTATATTAATGACGGTAAAAAGTTCGGTCAGGTTTCGCGGAACCAGCCAAAGAAATCCGGCCAAAACGATCATATCGATACGATGATCGTATAGTTTATCCAAAATGTCGTTGCTTCGGTAAAATTCGTCGCTGTCAAATGTAAAAGTCTCGACCCCCAACTTCTCTGCCCTGATTAATGCGTAGGCATTTTCGTTATTCGACCAAAGTGAATCAACAAAGATTTCCTTACTCGCTGAGAAATACTCAATTATCTTTTGGGCATTAGTTCCGGAGCCGGAGGCAAATATGACAATTCTTTTCATTTATCGTTCTATTTTTAGTTTTATGCTTAATGGACTTTTGGAATAGAAAGTTCAAATGTAGACCAATCGCAGGTTCATTCAAACTTTATTCATCCATTTAAATCATTTTTTCTTTGAAATATCAGGTGTAAATTTATTACTTTGCATCGAATTTTTTGAAACAATTTTAATATTAACCAAAAATTAGAGTTATGTCTGACGTTGCAGCAAAAGTAAAAGCAATTATTGTTGACAAATTAGGTGTTGATGAAAGCGAAGTAACCCTCGAAGCATCTTTCACCAATGACCTTGGTGCTGATTCACTTGACACCGTTGAATTGATTATGGAGTTTGAAAAAGAATTTGATTTGGCTATTCCGGATGATCAGGCCGAAAAAATCTCAACTGTTGGTGAAGCTATCAAGCACATCGAAGAAAATTTGAAATAATAAATCCAAAACGAAATTTATGGAATTTAAACGGGTAGTTGTTACCGGACTTGGAACTGTCAACCCGCTTGGTAATTCTGTTCAGGAATTCTGGGAAGGCTTAAAAAATGGGAAAAGCGGCGCAGGCCCTATCACCCGATTTGATGCCTCAACGCACAAAACAACTTTTGCCTGCGAACTGAAAAACTTCGATGCTGCTGTCTATGTAGAGCAGAAAGAAATCAGGAAACATGATCCTTTTACATTGTATGCGTATGCCTCTGCAGCACAGGCAATGGAAGATTCTGGCCTTGATTTGGAGAAGATGAACAAAGACCGGGCAGGTATAGTATGGGGAGCCGGAATTGGGGGTTTACAAACCTTCTTTGAAGAAACGCTGGGTTATAAAAACGAGATGCCTCGTTATTCTCCGTTCTTCATTCCAAAAATGATTGCCAACATCGCGGGGGGTCTGCTTTCGATCCGTTATGGTTTCAGGGGACCCAATTTTACGACGGTAACTGCATGTGCTTCTGCTTCACATGCCCTCATCGAGGCAATGAACTACATCCGGCTTGGAAAAGTGGATGTATTTATTTCCGGAGGTTCTGAAGCAGCTATTAATCCTGCAGGTTTGGCTGGATTTAATTCCATGCGGGCTTTATCTACCCGAAACTCCGATCCGATGACCGCATCACGTCCCTTTGATTTGGACCGCGATGGATTTGTCATGGGTGAAGGTTCCGGAGCCCTCATTTTAGAGGAGTATGAGCACGCAGTTAAACGTGGTGCCAGAATTTATGCTGAAATGCTTGGAGGTGGTATGTCGGCCGATGCGTACCATATGGTAGCGCCGGATCCTGAATCAGGAGGTGCAACTTTATGTATGAAATGGGCTTTGGAAGATGCTGGTTTGAACCCTGAAGACATCGATTATATCAATGTTCACGGTACTTCAACTCCGCTTGGAGACATTGCAGAGCCACAGGCAATCCGGAAATGTTTTGGGGACCATGCCAATAAAATGAGCATCAGTGCAACCAAATCAATGACGGGACACCTTTTGGGTGCTGCCGGAGCAGTAGAAGCTATGGCTTCGATCCTTGCAATTCAGAATGGTATTATTCCGCCAACAATTAATCACTTTACCGACGATCCTGAAGTTGACCAGAAAATGGATTTCACCTTCAATGTCGCTAAAGAACGCAAAATCAAAATTGCTTTAAGCAATACTTTTGGTTTTGGTGGACACAATGCTTCTGTTATTTTCAAGAAAATTTAACTCAAGTGATACGAACCATCGTTCAAAGAATAAAACTCTTTTCTTCTTCTAGAAAAGAGTTTTATTTGTTTTTGAGATCATTGCTGGGCTTTTATCCGGGCAATTTGAGAATTTACGACATTGCCGTCATTCACAAATCTGCCTCCAAGATTGACTCTCAGGGTAATTTTGTCAATAACGAACGACTTGAATATCTGGGCGATGCTATCCTTGGTGCCGCCATTGCCGATTTTTTATACAATCGCTTTCCCAACCAGGACGAAGGTTACCTCACTCAAATGCGCTCGAAACTGGTTAACCGTAGTTTTCTCACCCAACTCACCTACCAGATCGGACTCAACCATTATATCCAATCGAACACCACCTCCACCATCGAATCGAGCCATATTTATGGCGACACACTGGAAGCCCTGATTGGTGCGATTTATCTGGACAAAGGCTACCCGGAGGCTAAAAAATTTATCACCCGCAAACTCCTGAACAATTACGTCAACCTGGTTGAGGTGCAGAATTCAAACACCAACTACAAAAGCCAGCTGATCGAATGGTCGCAGAAAAACAAAAAAGCCGTTTCGTTCGACACGGTGGACGAGAGCAAAAACGATGGCAAGCAACCATGGTTTATTGCAACCATCGAAATCAACAATGAACTGCTCGGCAAAGGTTCAGGAACATCCAAAAAAGAAGCCCAGCAAAATGCATCCAAAGTGGCCATGGATAAAATTAAAACACTCTCAGAAGAATCTGATTCCTGAATATTTCTTTCCTCATACCCTTGGAATTCGCTGTGTTAAATATTGTTAAGTATTTATAATTCCATTTCCGAAAGCATATCTTTGTGATATGAGCAGAAGAGTGATTATAATATTGATCGTTTTAATGGTTTTGGTGATGACCAGTTTAATCCTTGTTCAGACTAAAACTATTTTCAACGCTCTTGAAATAAAGGAAGAGCAATTCGACGCTGCGGTCAAGAGTGCCCTGATTCAGGTTTCCAACCGGCTCGAATTGGAAGAAATTTCATTACTGAAGGAAAAAGACCAGAATCTTATTTCACAGCATAACAACGGTATTTTTCCGGGCAATAACCAACGTTCAATTTCAGAGTCGCTGAACCAGCAAAGTGCACAGCTTTCTCTCAGGTATTTGCAAAAAAAAATAGGAAATACGATTACTGAAGAATTGAAAATTGACTATTCCAAACCACCCGCCGAAGGGAAAAATGAACGGGGCCGTCCGGGTGATTATCCCAATGCATTTGATGTCATTCACGATTACAACACTTTTGTCAGCCAGAAATACGAGGAACGGATGGACCAGAAAGCCCGGATGCTCGAACTGCAAACCATGATGGCCCTCCTTTCAGAATTGTCAATCGAAGACCGGATTAATGCCAGTACGCTTGGACGATCGATCAAAGCGGAATTGAAAAGACAAGGAATCAATCTGGATTTCAGGTATGCAGTAAAAACATTTCCACGCGGTAAAGAACGGTTTATATACGGAGATAAGGATTACAGCTCGAATCAGCAAAACGAATATCATGTCGTACTGTTCCCGAACGACGACAATCCAAAGCCAAACTGGTTATATGTATACTTTCCTAAACAAAATACCTTTTTGCTGAAAGAAACGGGTATTCTGGTTATTCCAACCTTTGTACTTACCGTTTTGCTGATCGGAATCTTTGCTTTCACGATTCTCATCATTCTCAGGCAAAAAAAATTGTCGAACATCAAAAACGACTTCATCAACAATATGACGCATGAGCTGAAAACCCCCATTTCAACCATTTCGCTGGCCAGCCAGATGTTGCGCGACAATACCGTCTCCAATACCCCGAAAACCATTGAGCACATCTCCGGAATCATTTATCAGGAAAGCAAACGACTGACTACTCAGGTTGAAAAAGTATTGCAAATGGCTGTTTTCAACGAAGGAACGCTCAAACTCAAGTTTAAGGAAGTGAATATAAATCACCTTATTCATTCCGTAGTATTAAACTTTGAACTCCGGATCAAGTCGAAGAATGGTCATTTAACTTCAGAATTAAAAGCTGAACCTGGCATCATTAAGGGCGATGAAGTGCATATTACAAATGTTTTGTTTAACTTGCTCGATAATGCGGTGAAATACAGCAAAGACGAGCCGAACATTCACATTTCGACCGAAATGAAAGATGAATATCTGGTCGTTTCGGTGAAAGATCATGGAATTGGCATTCAAAGCGAACATGTCGGCCAGATTTTTGAACGTTTCTACCGCGTTCCGACCGGCAATGTACACGATGTAAAAGGCTTCGGGCTTGGTTTGAGTTATGTGAAAAAAATTGTTGATTCCCACCGTGGGAAAATTAAAGTTGAAAGTGCTCTAAATAAAGGAACTAAATTCATGATTTATTTTCCGGTAAATATAGAAGAACATGGAAAAAAAAGTAAAATTGCTCTTGGCCGAGGATGATGAAAATCTCGGTATGTTACTCAAAGAATACCTGATTGCCAAAGGATATGAAACTGATTTGTATCCCGACGGAGAAGCCGCCTACAAAGGGTTCACCAAAAACAATTCGTACAATCTTTGCGTGCTGGACATCATGATGCCCAAGAAAGACGGGATCACCCTGGCCAAAGATATCCGTCTGCTCAATATGGATATTCCGATCATTTTCCTGACGGCAAAAAACATGAAGGAAGATGTGCTGGAAGGGTTCAAAATTGGCGCCGACGATTACATCACCAAGCCATTCAGCATGGAAGAGCTAATCTTCCGGATTGAAGCTATCATGCGCCGCATCAGCCAGGACACCAATTCGCTCGAAGATGCCATTTATAAATTAGGGATTTACACCTTCGATTCGCGCAAGCAAATTCTTTCGGGAGGCGAAGAAGAAGTGAAGCTGACTACCAAGGAAGCCGAACTTTTACGTCTGCTTTGCAACAATGCCAACAAGGTGCTGGAGCGCAACTTTGCCTTGAAAACCATCTGGATCGACGACAACTATTTCAATGCCCGAAGCATGGACGTTTACATTACCAAACTCCGCAAACATTTGAAAGATGATCCGAAAGTTGAAATCATAAACGTGCACGGGAAAGGTTACAAACTGATTCTGTAATCCGATAACCTGAAAAAATCCTGCTGAAAAGCGGGATTTTTTGTTTTGCTATCTTTTCAAAAACAATCTGGAGCAATTTCCTTCCGGAGAGGTGATCCGGCAAATGTAGGTTCCAGTATCCAAAGATGAGATATCGAGATGGGTTGATTTGCCTTCCTGATCTTTGTTTTTAAAAATCTTAAACTCTTCGCCAAGTAAGTTGACGATTTCAACCGAAACGATTTTTGATAAGGAAAGGTTGTCGATAAATAATTCGTTTCCGGCAGGATTTGGGTAAACCAGGATATCTCTGGGTTGCAGAAGCCCAGTCGAAGACGAGGTTTTCAGCGAATCGACTGTTGCAGAAATTACCTTCAGTAACGATTTATCTCCTTTCACATCGTTCGATAATTCCCAGATCATCACGCCGGAGGCCTGTGAAAGTGCCAATTTGGTTTTCTTCCAGATAGTCGTCATTCCGTTGTAATAAATGGTATCGCCCACCTGGTCTTTTTGCCAGGCGTCAGGATACCTGGCAAGAATATCGACGTAATTGAAACTTCCGGGCTCTTTATAGAACCCGTACCCGTAAAACGGAACCCCCAAACAAAGCTGTTCCTTTTTTACGCCCCGGCTTTTAAAATCATTGATCATTTTCTGAGCAAACGACATGGGCGAATGCTGACCGGGATTCTTCAAATTCCAGTTTCCGGTCAAGTCGTAAGCCATCAGGTTTACCCAATCGAAATACTGAAACGCCGAATTCGGAATACTTTCATTTCCCCAGCCAACTGCAGTGGTCAATAATAAACCTTTTGGCTTCAGCGAATCGGACAGTTGTTTGATGAAATATCCATAAGTCGAATTAATTGCCGGGCCTTCTTCATCCACATCCAGGCCGTCGAGTTTGAATTTCGCCAGGTAAACGACAATTTTATGAATGAATGCTGCCCTCTTATCGGAACTGCTGATTTGGTTCTGAAAATTGTTCTTCACCGTTCCATCAGCAGCCGATCCTCCACCCAGCGAAACCAACACTTTGACCTGGTTCTGATGCGCCTTTGCCACCAGCACCGTCAATCCATCGTTGCTTTCGACCAAATCTCCCGAAGAATTCGGGTTCTGAAACGCAAAGTTCAGGTGGGTTACTTTTTTATAATCGAAACTTTGTGCAAAGGCATTCACATCAATCCAATTGGGCACATAACCAATAACCCGGAAGGAGTTGGTTTGTGCCTGAAGGTTGGTGGTGGAAATTGCAGTCAAACACAAAAACAAAAATATCAGCGACTTTGTCCCAAATTTGCTCATCTTTCAGCTATTTTGAAATTCACTCAGCCAGAAATCAGTCTATTTAAAACGTGTTTTCAGGAATTTATATCCCAGAACTACCGAAAAGTTGCCGTAGTCAGCACTTTCAGAAGGCTGATCCTTCAGCAGGTTTCGGTTGGTATAGTAACGCGCTTCGAGGCTAAAACGCTTGTATTCTATTCCACCGCCAACAGCAGCATTTCCTGATGACGAAATGTCAACCGACTTCATTTCTTTCACGTTCGAAAAATAAGTATAGTAATCAACCGTGGAATTCATGTTTACGGCAAAGCCCGGAACTAAAAATCCATTCAGAAAAACCTTGGTTTTTTCATTTAACGGAATATAATACCGCAATCCAATCGGGAAAACGACCGAACTGTAATTGATGTTTGAAGGTCCGTACACTCCTTTGCCTTCGCCTTTATATGATTGATAGGAAGGTTCAAAAACAATTCCCCAACGGTACTTATTGACCGGAAGAATCAATTCGGCTTCCAGTCCTATACCAAAACTCATCTTCGATCCAAAGTCGGTGTTCGACTTCTGGTTTTGGTAATCCACCACATTCGACATTGAAACAGAGGATGAATTTAACCCGGGACTGAGTTTTAGGTTGAAATAACTTTTCTTCTTTACCTGGCTCGTTTCCTGAACAACCGATCCAAAACTTTCGTTGAAAGTCCTGAAGTAATTTTCAAAATCTTTCTGTGTATAATTGATCTCTTTGATCGAATTCATGGTCGCATTCGGAGCCTTCACGCTGCTCCAAAGCTGTTGCTGGTAACCGGTATTTTTAATCAAAGTCTGGCCATTCAGCGTTTCCAGATAAATTAATTGAATAACAGCAGTATCGTTCAGCGAATAAAAAAAGCGTTCCAGCTTGTTGTTGTCGTAACTGTACAACTTGGCTTTTCCTTCCTGGAGAACCTTTAAAAACAACCTTTCCCTGGTCCACACCGAGATCAATTCATTCTTCGGGCCAATTGCAGGCTTGGTTTGAAGGTCGATCTTTACATTGGCATTCACATATTTGTATGATCCGTTGAGGCCAAATTCTCTGACTGTAGCCAAATTTCCCACGACGGGCGCAGACGATGGGGTCAGTTTGTAACTAAATTCGCTTGGATTATTTTTCCATTCTTCATTTTTAATCAGGCAATCAACCCGCTTGCGGTCGTTGTTGATTAAATACCCCTTTTCATAGTTGATTTGTCCAAGTGATGCAAGTGAAATGGTGAGCAGGATCAAAAAGGTTGTTAAAGTTCTCATAAAGGTTTTGGTTTTGGTTTTCTAATCTATGTGTGGAAAATGCTGCGGCTAAATTAACTTTTACTTCGGAATCAGACATCATAAGTAAACAAAGGTTTAATTAATTCCTGACGGAGTTTAATAAGTTACTTTTCCATCATTTTCCTGAAAACAAAGCAACACCTGTGTAATTTGGGTGAAAAACAGCCTGAGCGGAAAGATGCACACCGAAAATCACTGCTGCCGTGGGTAGCTGAAGTTACAGGTAGGTTTTCAGTCTGTCAAGCGAGTTTTACAGTCTGATTTAGCAACTCAACATTGAAATTGACCTTAGCATTCAAAGCCTTAAAAACTTTGATTATTGTCTCAAACCTCGCATCTGTCAAGCTGTTCTCCAATTTGGAGATTTGTGCCTTTTTAACCCCAACAAGAAGTCCAAGTTGTTCTTGTGTCATGTTCCGGTCTTTACGAGCTTGTTTGATTGCTTCTCCAAGTAAGTCAAGCCGTAATTCGTTCTCAAATGCGTCACGTTTCGGAGTTCCAATTTCTCCGATATACTTATCGGTGATTTCCTCTAAACTTATTGTCGTTAATGGCTTATTTTTCATTGCGATTGATTTTTAAATTGAAATATTGTCTCCTTATGTTCTCCGCTTTATCTATTTCTCCTTGAGGTGTTTTATCTGTCTTTTTGATTAAACCATGCGTAGAAATTACAACTGT
>JANXYV010000136.1 GCA_025355875.1 Prolixibacteraceae bacterium
TCACGTACGGTTCTTAGAGGGGAAGGCGGCAGCAATGCCGCCGACCTACTCGACAATTTTAAATGGAGTGATTTTACCTGATAAAAAATTGAACGAACAAAAAAGGGGCATCGCCCCTAGAATTCAAACATCAATTGCTGAGTTATTTTTAGCACCTGCGTTTGCTGGACAACGAGTTCCTGTTTCTTTTCCGGCAATCTTAAAACCATGTAGCTTTCTGATTCTGCAATTTCCCTGATGTATGGAACTCCATGCTCCGGGTGAAGTTCAATTTTCCAGCCCCCATAAAAGCGGTTCATCAGCGTGTCCATCCAGCAGACTTCACCCCGAAGTCCATTCAGGCAAAGGTTAATCACACACATCATCGCACAGGTCCGGTCGATATCTGCTCCGAAAAACAAGCAACTTCGGCTTATTTTTGCCGCTGCCATCAGCATCCGGCCTGATCCGCAACAACAATCGACAACACGTTCTCCAAATCCTGCCGGATTTAATATCCTTGCCATCATATCGCATATCGGTTCCGGGGTAAAGAATTGTCCATTATGTCCGTGGCTGAGATATTCCATGTAAAAATCACCGAACCCATCTTTCAAACCTTCTCCTTTGTTATCCATCTCCATAACCAGCGCTCCGAAAGCTTCAGCCATCAGGTAGGCGTCCGGTTTTTCATAGTTCCGGACAATTTCATGGTAACGATCTTCCTTTGCTCCTAATGATAAAGAACAAATTACCATTTCCAGAAAATCGTCAAATACGGAACTCACCCCGTACTTATAACCGATTTGTAGGATATACTGTGAAAAACTTTTTAGCTGTTCCATTTTTTGAATTTTTAATTGTGATCAATTGAGATATTTTGAAATAATGAGATAAAAAAGGCGAAGGCTAAACTGCCTCCGCCAATTGATCAACCAATGCAACACTGGTTGCCGGATTTGGATAGGATTGGTGCTCCAGGATATAATCCACTGCCTTTTGAGCCATCGAACAAGCCATTAAAAGGATCTTCTTATCTTCCTTAAACTTGCCAATCCAGCTTTTAATATAGGCTGCATTGTTATCAATAGTGGCATTCTGGATACCGGTCATGTAGCACAGGTAAGCTGCTCCCATTTCGGCAACCAGTTCTTCCTGGCTGTAATCCTGTGAACCAAACTTGTGATTGGGAAGCTTTTCATGCCTGCCGGTTCGGTTGATATGACCTGTAGAATGAATCAGCTCGTGAAAAATCGTGGAGTAATATTGTTCATCCTGAAAGAAAGTGCGAGGATTGGGCATCCCGACGTAATCTCCGGACGGTGAATAAAAGGCATGGGACTGGTTCAACCTGATTTCAGGGCTGTCGGACCAGAACTCGATTAACTGTTCTGCCTCGCAAATCGGATCGAACTCATGGTCATGAGCTTCTGTTGGCGGGATTTTGCTTTCATCAATCCCTTCGGTTTGCTTCAGGTTGAAAACGGTGTAATACCTAAGAAATGGAAAATGGTCGATATTTCCGTCCTTTTCCTTGTCGAGTATCTTCCAGAATACTACCGGGAAACCTTTTTCACCTTTCAGAATATGGCCACCGAATTCTTTAACCTGGTTAAATGTGAGAAAGAACGGAGAGCCAAACTTATCGGCAACAGTGAGCAGCAGCCAGAAATTAAAACCTTTGTACACCTTTTTATGAACCATGTTCTGGGGTAAACCTGTTTCAGCTTTCCAGGGCATCTGCCACGGGATGACACCTTTTTCAAGGCGTTCGATAATCAGGTTAGTAACCATTTCATAAATATCGAATGGAGTATTCATGGGAAAGCGCCGATGCCTTTCGGACTTATTTTGGCATCCTTCGATTAACTAAGGACATATCTGGCACGCCGTTAAACTTAAATTTTTGGCGTACCAACATTGAGCTGTCCCGAATAAGGTCAACGGGGTGCATGTCAGTTTTTTGCAACTTTTTTTTGCATTTACTCAATCAGAATCATACAACATTGGTGAGAAAGCAAAAAACTGAACGCATCCGAAGGAAACGAGCCACGAAAAGCGAGTTCCCCTTTACCGTTCCGGGAAGCGATTAATAAATTTGTCAGAAATTTGAGTGTAACACACCACCTAATAACAGATTCTACTTATCTATCTAAATGATTGATAACGAGCAAAAAAGGAGCGAAAAGCCCCAGGCAACCTAATATGGATTTCCATTTCCAGCATAAACCTCCTCGTCTGCCGCAGATGAAAGAAAACTACGGTATTCCGGTTCTCCGCAACCTGGGCACAATAAGGTTTTCGTTCCTGGCCAATAATAGGCTATCGTACCTTTGGGTAATTGCGTTTGACATTTTGCACAGCAACTCGGGTAACGAACTGCAATCTGTCGGGGATCATCTTTATATCTCATGACTAATACCTCCTATAATTTTGATTGAAAAACCTGCTTGATTGAATCATACTAATCTTCATCGGGCTTCATGATGAAAATGGCTGGTGAAGGATCGTCGAAATCCTGTGCCTGAATCACGGCTTTAAGAGTGACCAGCCGGTTAAAACGATTTTCCGGCGTTTCCAACTTTTCGTTGGGTTCCCAGTTACCTTCGTCTGGTAGGTAGCTGATAAAATCATACTGTAAAAAGTTGGAAGAAACTTTCCTGGCATGAAAAGCAAACATGAACAGCACGTCCAACAAGCGACCGGAAAGGTCTTGAACCTGCTCCATTCCCTTGGAAACTTCAACGTACTTGTCCCATACAGCCCGGGTCAGGTAAACCGGAAATTTAATACCTGCTTCGTTGGAAGCTTTGCTGTCAACTTTTACCAAAAACCCGTCTACGACCGCTTCTTTGGTTGAATACGTGGAAACAATTTCCCATCCGTTTGAATCTTTCATTTGTTTTTGCTCCTGCCTTGGAGGCTTGTTTTGGCATCCTTCGATGAACAAAGGACTTATCTGGCACGCCGTTAAACTTAAATTTTTGGCGTACCACAATTGAGATGTCACGGATTAGGTCAACGGGGTGCATGTCAGTTTCATGCCCGAAATGGGCAATCCATGAAACTGAACGCATCCGAAGAAAACGAGCCACGAAAAGCGAGTTCCCCTTTACCGTTCCGGGAATCGTAAATAAATTTATCGAAAATTTGAGTGTAAGAAGCGCACATGAATAAAAAAAAAGGAAAAACTAGATATATATAATAACTGTAGTAGTCAAGTCAGAATTCAAGTTGTAAAATGTTAATAACTTATTGTTATTAAATAGGCTTAGATCTTGTATTTGTCCCCCGATAGTTGGAAATTTATACGATATATAATATGTCATTGCTGTCCACTTAAAATAAATTGAGGGACAGTTGGTTACAATTTAGTTCTTTGACATCGTTGTTATCTATTTTGCTAAAGAGCTCTTTTATAGGAGTTTTATCAAGAAGGGATATTCCCAGAACTGTTAAAATCTCGTAGGTTGAATGATCAAGTTTGAGGTCATGGCACACTATTGCTACCATACAGTAGGTAATAATTGCTGTGTAAATCTGGATACGAACAGCATTCTCTGTGGTACCCCAGAATGACTTTATTTTGAGGTGTTGTTTAATCCATTTGAAGAATAGTTCGATCTGCCAACGATTCTTATAAAGCAATGCAATTTGCTCGGGTGGAAGTTCGAAGTTGTTGGAAAGGAAGATGAAAGTCCTGTCCATTTCTGCATCGTAAAAAACCACTTTTCTGAGCTTTTCCGGGTAATGCTTTAAGGTATAGAATCCGATAAGGACACCGACCTGGTCACTCATGACACCCGTACTTGCATTGACAGGCCTGTATTCAGAGCATTCAAATTGCATGTTCTTTTTTGACCTGATTACAAAGTAAGAGCCAAGTTGAGTTATTCTGTAAAGTCTTTCAAAATCGACATATCCACGGTCGAAAATGTAATAGGCACCGATCTCGTAGGCAATCAAGTCCATCGCCTTCACATCATGCACTTTTGCATCTGTAATATGCACAAATGCTGGTATTTGAGTGGTGATATCGTAAAGTGTATGAATTTTGATACCTCCTTTTGCTTTGCGAAAACTAGCCCACCAGAATACACTCAGGCAAAGGTCGATAGTTGTTGAGTCGAAGGCGTAAACTTTGCCTTTCACTTCAAAATCATCGTTCGAAAGCTTCTTTCTGGCAGTACCGATCAGGTAATAGGCAAGTTCCTCAAAAATGCGATAGTCACGTGATTCATTTGCCTTTGCAAGGTTGCTTCGGGTGACACTT
>JANXYV010000164.1 GCA_025355875.1 Prolixibacteraceae bacterium
GGTACATTGATTTTTATAATTTTCGGCGTTGCTTCGCCTGATACTCTGCTAGGATTTGGTTTTGGTGGCACACTGTTAGCACTTTTCATGAGGGTTGGCGGGGGTATTTATACCAAAGCTGCCGATGTTGGAGCCGATCTGGTTGGAAAAGTTGAGGCCGGACTTCCGGAAGACGATGAACGCAATGCCGCGGTAATTGCCGACCTCGTGGGCGACAATGTCGGCGATTGCGCCGGTATGGCTGCCGATATCTTCGAATCTTATGAAGTTACGATCGTTTCAACTTTGATACTTGGGGTTGTACTTTTTACTCAGACTCATGAACTTTCCTGGATTATTTTCCCATTGCTTGTTCGCGGCATTGGGGTTCTATCTTCCATTATCGGTACATATCTGGTAAAGGGTGAGAAAAATGCAAAAAGCAATAACGCGCTTAAAGCCATAAACAAAGGGTTTTATTCATCAGCTGCAATCAGCATCACTGCATTTGGAATTTTGGCATATTTCTACCTGGGTGAATGGCGTTCATTTCTTTCAGTAGTTGTTGGTATCATTCTGGCGATTGTTCTAGATGAAATTACTAAACATTTCACTGATGGGAATTACCATCCGGTAAAAGATATTGCAAAGAATTCAAAAACCGGCTCAGCTACCTTGATTTTGAAAGGAATGAGCTACGGATTTGAAGTTGCAGTTTGGCAAACTTTAGTAATAGCAATTACCATATTTGCTTCGATCATGATCTATCATGGACAACCAATTGTTTATGTACTTTATGGTGTTGCCATGACAGGTATCGGAATGCTTACCTTAACCGGGAATAATGTTGCCATGGATGCTTTTGGTCCTATTGCTGACAATGCAAACGGAATCGGGGAGTTGTCTCATCTCGATAAGGATGCGCGAAAAATCATGGATTCGTTGGATGCAACCGGAAACACCACAAAAGCAATTACAAAGGGAGTTGCTATCGGTTCAGCAGTTATTGCAGCAGTGGCCTTGTTTGGATCATTTATAACCGATGTGAGTAAAGTTCAGATTCAAATGGGATTTGAAAAATCCGCACAATTGATTGAAACCGGTATCCGGATTTCGGTTCCGATGGTTTTTATTGGTTTGTTGATTGGCGGAACGATTCCGTGGTTGTTTTCTTCCCTGACCATCAATGCGGTTACCCGTGCTGCTGCTGAAATCGTAGAAGAGGTTCGCCGTCAGTTCAGAATCCCAGGTGTAATTGAACGGACAGTGAAGCCAGATTATCAGAAAGCAGTTGATATTTGTACAATATCGGCTCAACGGGAACTTGTTCCATTGGCACTGATCGCAGTTTTATCTCCCATACTGATTGGCAGTTTACTTGGAGTTGAAGCTTTAGGCGGTTTCCTTGCCGGAGTTATTCTTTCGGGGCAATTGCTTGCCGTATTCATGGCTGGTGCCGGCGGTGCCTGGGATAATGCTAAAAAGACCATTGAGGATGGTTTATATGGAGGAAAAGGATCAGAAGCACATCATGCAGCGGTGGTTGGCGATACGGTAGGCGATCCGCTGAAAGATACTGCCGGTCCTGCTCTTAACCCGATGATCAAGGTAATCAATCTGGTTTCATTGCTGGCTGCACCGGTAATCATTGCATATCAGAAACCTGGACAAGCATCAGTAGGCATGTTTATTACTGGCGCAATATGTCTTGCAATTATCATAGGAGCAATAACATTCTCCAAGAGAGGTGGTTTTAAGAAACAAGCTTTCGAACCTTAATTCCAATAGTCACCAGTCGTATTCCTAAATTTGAAAAGGGATGAATCTCAATTTTAGAGGTTCATCCCTTTTATTATTCAGATGCCAACTAAAAATTTTGGAAAATGATCAGTTTGCGTTCGTAATCAATTAAACATTTGTATTGCATCAAAATATCTCCGCCCAACAGCCCTGAAATTTTATATGGGGTATACTTTTCGTAAATATCGTTTACATGGTTCAGGTCGATCAGGGCCACTTTTTGATTGGTAATGTTTAAATCTCCGAACCTTAAACTTAAAATCTTTCCGACAGTAGTATCCAGCATTCCCTGATTAATGCCGGCACTTTGATAATCCTCCTGGCTGTCCGCTTCCACATTCTCATAAAACTGTGTCAGGTTCGAATCGAGAACAGTTTTTGAAGCACCGGTATCAATGATCCAACAGGCCGAAGTGCCGTCGTGAAAGTTACCTTCAATCAGGATGTGAAAGTTTTCATTCTCGAGTTCAATAATTTGTAAAGGGATTTCGATCATGGGTAAAAAAAAGCTCCGGCAGATTTTACCGGAGCTCCAAAGATAAATTTTATAGTTTGTTTTTCCTTAGAAGCCTAGAGAATATTCATTCCATCAACAACGTCCATGATTTCTTTCACAGCGGCAGCTGATTCAACCAGAAGCGCCTGTTCATCGGCAGTCAGTTTAACTTCAATGATTTTTTCAACGCCGTTTTTTCCTAATTTTACGGGTACACCAACGAAAACGTCGTTCAGGCCAAATTCACCTTCCATTTTTACACAGCATGGGAAAATGCGTTTCTGATCCATCACAATGGCTTCAACCATCTGGGCAGCAGCCGAACCGGGTGCATACCAGGCCGAAGTTCCCATTAGGTTAACCAATTCGCCACCACCTTTTTTGGTACGATCAATGATTTTGACAAGAGCTTCTTCGTCGATCAATTCAGTTACCGGAATACCCGCAACCGTGGTGTAACGGGGTAGTGGCACCATGGTGTCTCCGTGTCCGCCCATCAGCAAGGCCTGAATGTCACGCGGAGAAATGTCCAAAGCTTCAGCAAGGAAAGCACGGTAACGGGCAGTGTCGAGGATTCCAGCCATTCCCAATACTTTATTTTTTGATGTTTTTGAAACTGCATAAGCCACATAGGTCATCACGTCCAACGGGTTCGAAACGATAATGATAATGGCATTTGGTGAGTATTTGATGACGTTTTCGGTCACGCTTTTTACAATTCCGGCATTGATCGAAATCAAGTCATCACGGCTCATTCCCGGTTTGCGTGGTACACCGGAAGTAATTACAACGACATCAGAATCAGCTGATTTCGAATAATCGTTCGTTGCACCTGTTAAACGGGTGTCATAATAATTAATGGGAGCAGTCTGCCACAAGTCCAATGATTTTCCTTCTGACAATCCTTCTTTAATATCGAGCAATACTACTTCGCTGACAATGTTTTTTTCGGCTACGATCTGCGCGCAGGTAGCACCAACATTTCCGGCTCCAACAACTGTTACTTTCATAATTCTATTTTTACGGATTATAGTTTTTTTTATACGAATGCAAAGTTAAAAGGTAATTTGATTCGGGGACTTATTTTACCATTGGCTTAACAATTTGATAAAAGAATCAATCAATCAGTTCGTTACGGAAAGATTGGTAAATTTTCCGGCATACAGGTTCATGAATTCAAACTGTGCGGATAAAAAATGAAATTGTCAGGGATAAAAATTCAATTTAGCAGGTTTAAAATGAAAATACCGCGAACTTGGCCACGGTATTTTTGAAGTTTTAAAAAACATCTGCAACTTTCCTTACAGATTCTTCATTGAGAGAAAATCGAACAAATTAAACAAATTGAGTTATTTAGAGAAAACAAATACCATCATAAAGAACGACAAGCAATCTTAAAAAACTTCCTTCTTCAAATCACATTCCTATCATTTCTATTCGGATCTGAATCAGGATTATCTTGTACAAATCTACCACTGTATTCCCGATCTGATAGTTAGAGGATAGTTAGAAAGTTATTAGAAATTCATTAGAATTACAGTTTATTGCCAATTGTGTCTTAGTTTTGTTTCAAAATGAAAGAGAAGATGTTTGAAACATATATATTGATTGTAGAAGACGAATTACGACTGGCAGAAATTCTCCAGAAGCAACTGCAAGAATCAGGTTTTAAGGCAGATGTGGCTAACGATGGATATGTTGGGAAAAGAATGATCGAAAATTCTGACTACGACCTCGTTGTTCTCGATATAAATTTGCCTCTCATGAACGGGTATGAGCTTTGTAAGGAAATCAGGAAAAAAAATAGTAAAATTCCTATCATCATGCTTACGGCCCTTGGAACATCAGAGAATAAACTGATCGGGTTTGAAGCAGGGGCCGACGATTATGTATTAAAACCATTTGACTTCAGGGAGTTATTGGCCAGAATTAATGTTTTCCTGAAACGAAAGAACATCACGATTCCAGAATCTCAAAAACTGGGTATTGCTGACTTTGAAATGGATCTGGATCGGAAAACAGCTACCCGGGCGGGCAAGAAAATTGACCTTACTTCAAAAGAATTTGCATTGATGGAAACCTTTCTTTTAAATAAGAATAAGCTTTTATCGCGTGAATTTATTATCGAGAAAGTCTGGGATCTGGATTTCGAAACCGGAACAAACATCATTGATGTATATGTGAATTACTTACGAAAGAAGATCGATAAAGATTTTGAGCCGAAGATAATCCACACTAAATTTGGATTTGGCTTTTATTGCAGCGAAAAAGAATTATAAAATGAATATCAAGACACGATTATCTCTTCAATTTACGGTGGTAGTTTTCGGAATTCTTGTTTTCTTTTCAATATTGGTATATTATTTTTCGTTTACCAGCCAGCGTTCAAAGTTCAGGGATAATCTTCTGGAAAAGGCACAAAATACAGCAATTCTCTCAATCAACATTGAGGAAATCGACTCAACTCTCCTCAAAAAAATACACCAGACAACCAAATCTTTTGAATCTGAAGAAATTGCTATCACGAATGAGTCGAACAAGCTATTGTACAGCAATAAAACTAATTTTCTCACGCCGGAAAATATAATTAGCCACACTTACAACTCGAGAGTTGCCTATTTTTCGATTGGTGAAAAGGATGGAGTCAGCTACAAGCACCAGTCAAACAACCAGTTTTACCACGTTTTCATTTTGGCTCATGACACCTATCGCGCAGAAAACATCCGGGAATTAAAAATCATTCTGCTCTGGAGTATTCTGATTAGTGTATGGCTCTCAGTGACTGCTTCTTATTTCTTTTCAAAATCAGCAATCAAGCCAATCTCTAACATTATCACCAAAGTAAAAGAGATTAATTCAGCCAGGTTAAGCAGCAGATTGGATGAAGGCAAACGTCAGGACGAGATCGAACAACTCGCGATCACGTTTAACCGGATGCTTTCTGATCTTGAAAAGGCCTTTAAAAGTCAGGATGAATTTGTTTCGAATGCGTCTCACGAACTGAGAACGCCACTGGCAATTATGATTGCTGAATCGGATTACATTCTTAGCCGGATCAGAAACAAGGAAGAGTATACCACACATATTTCAGGTTTGATTGAAGACCTGCGCAAAATGAATACACTCATCAACAGCTTACTTGAGTTGGCTCATCTAAATGACCACAAGAATATTCAAATGACAGATTTGCGAATTGATGAGTTAATTTTTAATGCTATTCAATCAACCAAGTCGAAATATCCGGGGAGGAAAATTATGCCAAAAATTGAATACCCTGATAATGAAAATGACCTGATCATTAGTGGAAATCAAGGCTTGCTTGATATTGCGTTAAAAAATCTGTTTGAAAATGCCTGCAAATTCTCAACCAACGATGTTGAAGTGAAAATTTCGATGGTCGATCAATCAATTGAAGTATGCATCTCGGATCACGGGGTTGGGATTCCGGAAGACCAGATCAGCGCTATTTTTAATCCTTTTAACCGTTCAAGCAATGTAAAATATATCGGCGGATTTGGAATTGGACTTTCAATAGTTGCAAGAATAATGAAATTGCATTCAGTTGAAATTAAAGTAACAAGCCATGTCGATCAGGGAACTAATTTTGACCTTCTGTTTCCGAAACCTGGACTGAGAAACAATTTCTCCAGCTAATTCCCCTTTTCTTTACGGGTGGTAGCCAAAACCATCTTCACCCCGGTTTTGTTTCCCAGTTGAAGAACATCGACCATCGACTGAACAGCAATGGTATTATCGCACCTGACAATGGCAAAGGCATCCTTGTTTTCCTTTTTGATCTTCATTAATTCAGCTTCCATGTTCGAAAATTGAATTGGCTTGTCGTTGATGAAATATTTCAGGTCTTTGGTAATCGAAATGGCGATTTTTTCAGTCTGTTTGTTCATCGACGGAGTCTTGTCAGCCTGTGGCAATGCAAGTTTGATGGCCCCAGGAGTAATCATGGTCGATACAATCAGAAAGAACAACATCAGGAAAAACATGATGTCGCTAAAGGAGTTGGAGAAAATCTCAAACTCTTGTTTCCTGGAACTTCGGATATTCATATCGAGGTATTATTAATCAGGTCGATGAAACGAATGCTGCGGTATTCCCAGGATTGAACCAGTTTATTCACCCGGTGATTCAGGTAATGATACGAAATATAGGCAATAATACCAATGCTGAGCCCAACTCCCGAAGTGATCAGTTTTTCGTACAAACCTCCGGAAATCAATGAAATACTGATGTTGTCGGCCAGCGAAATGTTGTAGAAGATCTTGATAACCCCTGAAATGGTTCCGATAAATCCCAACATCGGGGCAACCCCGGCAATGACACCCAGAAAATACATGTTCCCTTCGTACTTGTAGATTTCAATTTTGCCCTCCATTTCCATTTGTCCAAGAATATCAGGAATCGGATTCCCCAGGTTCTTCAGGCCTTTCATCAATATCCGGGTTTCGGAGCAATTGGCAGAAGCGCAGAGATTCATTGCCGAATCGACTTTTCCGGCCAGGATCAGCTCGTTTAATTTCTCGTAAAATGCCGGATCAAGGCTCTTTTGGCCTCTCAAATAGAAAAAACGGTCGAAAAAAATGAAGACAGCAATGATTGACAGTAAAAACAATGGCACCATTAGCCACCCGCCTTTCATAATCAGGTCCAGATAGGGAATTTCGGTCGCAGTTTCCAGTAAAAATATCATTGAATGAGTTTTTAGTAATTTGTAAAAAATGATCAGGTATATAACGGTCTAAATGCGTGCTTCGTATGAATCGGCATGACTTTTTAATTTTTTAGGATTCAGCCTATCGTTTTGACTTTCACCTGAACCAAATCAAGAGGCCAAATATGGTCATTTTATTCCAATTTTTGAAAGTCAAGCTTTCGGACCCGCAAAAATTTAATGATTGATGAACCTTATAAAATTACCGAAAAGCGATATTTTTTCAATGATTTCATGTTACTTTGGATGAATCTAAACATTTTGTTGAGGTACAGGTTTATAATGAAAAACTAAAAAATGAACTATGGCTGACAGATTATCTGATCCGATTGGGCGCTTGATGGGGCTTCGTTACAAATCTCATCCGTGGCACGGTGTTTTCATAGGGAAAGACGCTCCCGAAAATGTTACCGCTTTTATCGAAGTGGTGCCTACAGATACCGTCAAATACGAAATTGACAAGGAATGTGGCTATTTGAGAATCGACAGGCCCCAGAAATACTCGAATGTAGTTCCGGCGTTGTATGGTTTTATCCCTCAGACCTATTGCGGTGACGAGGTAGGCAAGTTTTGTATGCAAAAAACCGGAAAGACCGGAATCAAAGGCGACGGCGACCCGATTGACATTTGTGTGTTGACTGAAAAAACCATTGCACACGGCGATATCCTGGTCGATGCCCGGCCAATTGGAGGCTTTCGGATGATAGACGGAAACGAGGCAGACGATAAGGTCATTGCTGTGTTAACCAACGATGTGGTGTACAGCGAATATAAAGACTTATCTGACCTTCCGGATATTGTTGTCGAACGACTTAAGCACTATTTCCTGACTTACAAGGATATGCCCGGGAAAGTCAGTAATACCGAAATTACCCATACTTATGGGGTGGAAGAAGCCATGATAGTGATCAAATGTTCAATGTCTGACTATCATCAGCGGTTCGACAATATTGGGATTTTGCTATAAAAGCCTCTCCCAAACCTCACTGCTGAAGGGGGCTTTCCTTCCGTTTTAGGTTCAGGTATGCATAATTGAACCCATTTTGTTCATCAAAAAGATTTTCACGGTGGAGTTCTTCCCATTCCGGAAAATCAATCTCGGGGAAATAAATATCGGCATCAAAATCCTGGTGGACAAGAGTCAGATACAGCTTTCCGGCTATCGGATAAAATTGACGGTAAATCATTCCTCCGCCAATAATAAATGCCTCTTCTTCATTTTTTACAGTCTGAACCGCCTCTTCAATTGAAAACACCATTTCACAACCAGCAAATTTTTCTTCCGGATCATCAGTAATGACTATGTTTCGCCGGTTTGGCAGTGCTCCTTTGGGTAGCGAAAGCAAGGTGTTTCGTCCCATAATCACCGGATGTCCGATCGTAATCTGCTTAAATCGTTTCAGATCGTTGGGTAGATGAAAAAGTAGTTCATTGTTTTTACCGATCGCGAAATTTTGTGCAATGGCAACAATGATAGATATATTCTGGTGTATCATATTCAGTTAAAATAAAATCCTATACAGCCACTTTCCCGGCAATGTGAGGGTGTGCCTGATAACCGGTCAATTCAAAATCCTCAAACCTGAAATCAAAAATACTTTTTACTTCTGGATTGATTTTCATTTGAGGCAGCGGGAATGGCTCACGGGTCAGCTGCAGGTTCACTTGCTCTATATGGTTCAGGTAAATATGCGCATCTCCCAAAGTATGGATAAATTCTCCGGGTTGAAGACCGCAAACCTGTGCCATCATCAGAGTCAGCAGGGAATACGAAGCAATATTGAACGGGACGCCCAGGAAAATATCAGCGCTCCGCTGATAAAGCTGACACGAGAGCTTTCCGTTGGCCACATAAAACTGCACGAGGATATGACAGGGCGGAAGTTTCATTTCATCGATTTGTCCTACATTCCAGGCACTAATCAAATGACGCCTCGAGTCCGGGTTGTTTTTCAGGCTGTTCACCACCTTCGAAATCTGGTCGATGTGCCGTCCGTCCGGAGTAGGCCAGGAGCGCCACTGATATCCATATACCGGCCCGAGGTTTCCATTTTCGTCAGCCCATTCATTCCAGATTTTCACTCCGTTTTCCTGAAGGTATCTGACATTGGTGTCGCCGGTCAAAAACCAAAGTAACTCATGAATAATGGATTTCAGGTGTAGTTTTTTGGTTGTCAGCACCGGAAAGCCGTCGGCTAAATTGTATCTCGACTGGTAGCCAAAAACAGAAAGTGTTCCGGTTCCTGTCCGGTCTTCTTTCTTTGTTCCGGTGCTAATTACATGTTTCAGCAGATCAATATATTGCTTCATTTCAGATTGGTGTGTTTGTACTTGAAAATAAAAGGGAAAGAGATCCCAAGAATCATGGCATAGCCCGCAAAACAAAACCAGATTGACGACCAATCGCGCACTCCGCTTTTCGTAAATATATCGACCACCAGACCACTTCCGTATGCACCCAGAATGGCACCGATTCCATTGGTTACCAACATAAAAATTCCCTGCGCACTGGCTCGGTACAAAGATGGAACTTCTTTCTCAACAAACAACGAACCGGAGATGTTGAAAAAATCGAAGGCCATTCCGTAAATAATCATGGATAAAACAAGCAGATAAAGACCGCTGCCCGGATTCCCAATGCCGAAAAGCCCAAAACGCAATGCCCAAGCGAACATGCTCATGAGCATGACCTTTTTGATTCCAAATTTCCGCAGAAAGAAGGGAATGGCAAGGATAAAAAGTGTTTCCGAAATCTGGGAAATAGAAAGTAGCGCTATCGGATGTTTTACCCCAAAAGTGTCAGGATAAGTCAGTTTGAAACTGTCGAGGAACGAACCTCCAAAAGCATTCGTGATTTGCAGCGCTGCTCCCAGAAACATGGCATAGAGAAAGAATACCGACATTTCCCGTTGTCTGAAAAGAACGAGTGCATCGAGTCCCAGACGGGCTGCAAGTGTTTTCCTGTTTCCTGATTTTTCGGGTCTGCAGGCTGGTATCGAATAGGCATAGATTCCTAATGTGAAGGAGGATACAGCGCCAAATACCAATTGATTTGCACTCGATTTCCATCCAAAAATATCGATAATCCACATGGCAGCTATAAAACCAACAGTTCCCCAAACCCGGATTGGCGGAAAATATTTGACTATGTCGTAGCCTTTTTGTTCAAGGATAATAAATGAAACGGTACTGTTCAGGGCGATGGTCGGCATATAAAACATGGCATTCAGGAGCATCACATAATAAAAAACATGTGCATCGGTGACGGTTGACGCATACAACAAAGCGACCGCACCCATCAAGTGACAAATTCCAAGCAAACGTTCGGCGTTGATCCATTTGTCGGCCAGGATGCCCATCACCGCAGGCATAAACAACGATGCGATACCCATGGTTGAAAACACGGCTCCGATTTCCAGACCGCTAAATTCTAATTTGCCACCCAAATATCCGCCAAGAGAGATCAGCCATGAACCCCAAATGAAAAACTGCAGGAAGTTCATGATGATCAGACGATGCTTTATTCCCATAGTAACGGATTATTCTTTTACACGACGGTTAATTTCATCGCGGATGGCAGATGCTTTTTCATAGTCTTCATCACGGATGGCATTGTTCAACATTTCGGAAAGTTCGGAGGAGGTATATTTTTCGTATTCATGTTTTCCTTTGACCGGCTCATCGCTCATGGCCTGATACCATTCTTCCTGGCTGTGCTCATTTTCAAATTCAATTACGATTCCTGCCCGTTGCAAAATTTCTTCAGTAGTATAAATCGGACAGTCAAATCTCAACGAAAGTGCCACTGCATCCGAAGTTCTTGAATCAATCGTAATTTCCACCTTTCCTCGTTTGCAGATCAATTCTGAATAAAAAATGCCTTCTTCAAGTTTGTGGATAATGACTTCGGTGATCCGGATTTCGAAAGAGGAGGCCAGTTCCTTAAAAAGGTCGTGAGTGAGCGGACGCGGTGGTTTGAGTCCTTCCAGTTGGATGGCGATAGATTGTGCTTCGATGGGACCTATAATAATAGGTATTCTGCGGTCGCCGTTTTCTTCAGCCAATACCAAAGCGTAAGCTCCTGATTGCGATTGACTAACCGAAAGCCCCAGTATGTTGAGTTTAATTTTCTGCATTGACATCCGAATTTCATTACTGAAGGTAACAAATATAGCAATTGTTTTGCATTCCGAAGGATTGAAAACGTATTTACGATCCAGTTTTATTTGCTTACTTTGGTTCTGAAAATCTGCAATAGGGTGTTATTCAATCTGAAAATAATTCAGAAAAAATTATCCAGGTCTTTGGTTGTCATCTAAAATTGTATACTTTTGCAGTCCAAAGTTTTCGAGCAGGCCCGATAAGCGGCAATCAATTGGTTCCCGCCTGCCGGAAGAAATATTAAAACAGATTGAAATGTACGCAATTGTAGAAATTGCCGGTCAGCAAATGAAAGTTGAGAAAGGCCGGAAGATTTATGTACACCGCTTGGAAAATGCCGAAGGCGAAACCGTTGTTTTTGACAAGGTTCTTTTGGTTGATGACGAAGGTGCTGTGAAAGTTGGAACTCCGGTTGTTGAAGGTGCAAGTGTAACTGCTACGGTGGTTGAGCACATCAAGGGAGATAAGGTATTGGTCTTCAAGAAGAAGAGAAGAAAAGGTTACCAGAAAATGAATGGTCACCGTCAATTCCTGACCAAAATTCAAATTGAAGAAGTAATAGGTTAACATTAAAAAAAATTTACCATGGCTCATAAGAAAGGTGCGGGTAGTTCAAGAAACGGTCGCGAATCGGAAAGCAAAAGACTCGGCGTTAAAATTTACGGCGGTCAGGCTGCAACAGCTGGTAACATTATTGTTCGCCAGAGAGGTACTGTCCATCATCCAGGTTTAAATGTAGGTATTGGCAGAGATCATACCTTGTTTGCCTTGATCGACGGAACGGTTGTTTTTAAGAAAAGAAAAGATCACAAATCGTTTGTTACCGTCGAACCGGTAGTTGCTGTTGAGGCAAACTAAGACGATGAAAGATATTCGTTGAATAATCTCCTGCTTTTCCGAAGGCAGGAGATTTTTTGTTTTAAATTTGTCGTTCCAAACCATAAAATATCCTGAAAATGCTCAATTTAAAATTCATCCAGGAAAATCCGGAACTGGTTATCACAAAACTGAAGAAGAAATATTTTGATGCTTCAGAAATTGTATCGCAAATTACCGGATTGTCGGTCAGAAAGAATGAAATACAGGCTACCGCAGATCAGTGCAAGTCTGAAATGAATAAAATATCCAAAGAAGTCGGACTCCTTATTAGGGAAGGAAAGACTGAACAGGCCAATGCTGCAAAGAACCGGACTGCCATATTAAAAGATTCCATCCGGCAACTGGATGAAGATTTTGACAGGATCGATCAGGAAATATTCAATCTGCAGGTTCTGATTCCCAATCTTCCATCTGATTTAGTTCCTGAAGGCCGCACTCCCGAAGATAATCTGGTGGTGAAAAGCTATGGCGAAATTCCGGTCTTGCCCGAAAATAGCTTGCCTCATTGGGAATTGGCAAAGAAATATGATATCATCGATTTTGAATTGGGCGTTAAAATTACCGGGGCCGGATTTCCGGTTTACAAAGGAAAAGGTGCCCGGATTCAGCGCGCCCTGATTAGTTTCTTTTTGGATGAAGCCAGAGCTTCCGGATACCTCGAAATTCAGCCACCTTTGATGGTGAACGAAGATTCAGGCTTTGGTACTGGTCAGTTGCCCGACAAAGAAGGACAAATGTACCATGCCACCGAAGATAATTTATACCTGATTCCAACCGCTGAAGTTCCGGTGACCAACTTGTACCGCGATGTGATTGTAGAAGCAAAAGATTTGCCAATAAAAAATACGGCCTATAGCGCATGTTTCCGTCGCGAAGCCGGTTCATACGGGAAAGATGTTCGCGGTTTGAACCGTCTGCACCAATTTGATAAAGTGGAAATTGTACAAATTGCACATCCTGATAATTCCTACGAATTGCTCGATCAGATGGTGGCTCACGTGGAGGGTTTGGTAAAAAAACTTGAATTGCCTTACAGGATTCTTCGTTTATGTGGTGGCGATATGAGTTTCACCTCTGCTTTGACTTACGATTTTGAAGTGTTCTCGGCTGCCCAGGAAAAATGGCTCGAAGTGAGTTCGGTTTCCAACTTCGAGAGTTTCCAGGCCAACCGCCTGAAATTGCGTTACCGCGACGAAGCCACCAAAAAGCCGGTTATTGCACATACTTTGAATGGAAGTGCATTGGCATTACCTCGTATTTTGGCTGCTCTTCTCGAAAATAACCAAACGCCCGATGGAATCCGGATTCCAAAGGTTTTAGTTCCGTATTGCGGATTTGAGATGATTGATTAAAGGATCAGAAAAAGGGGGAATATTAAATAGGAAAGAGTTGATAATGGCTGGTTTACATTACAGCCGTTTTACTTTTGTACTAGTTCTGGATTTCAAATAAGTTTTACAATTTCTTGTAGTGATCTTTGAGTGAATATATAGTTACAATTTTTCTCCGGGTCAAACACATAAACAATTCGGTGTATTTTGTTTATCCTTCGAGACCAAAAACCCGAAAGATTTCCTTTTAATCTTTCAGGTTTTCCAATACCACTTTCTGGAGTTGATGATATTGAAAGTAATAAAGCAGAAATGCGATTTTGAATAGTTGTATTGCCTGCGCGCTTCCAAAATTCGATATCGTCTAACGCTCCCGATTTAAACTCTATTTCCATAGGTCATTAATATCGACTTTTACCGATGATTGATCCTTGCGGGAGTTGATTTTGTCAACGAATTCGGGGTCATAATCCTCACTATCATCAGTTTTGTTATCCAAAACCTTGGCATATTTAATCGTTTTCAAATATTCAACCAATCGCTTTGCTTCGTTGCTTCGGGTATCAATAATTATAGTTGCCATTTTTTGTAATGTTTATGCAAATATACATTTTTTGCTTTATACGATATAGCGAAAATATTCAGGAAAAATGGCTGGAAGTGAGTTCGGTTTCCAACTTCGAGAGTTTCCAGGCTAACCGCCTGAAATTGCGTTACCGCGACGAAGCCACCAAAAAACCTTTCATTGCTCATACATTGAACGGAAGTGCATTGGCATTACCTCGTATTTTGGCTGCTCTCCTCGAAAACAACCAAACGCCTGATGGAATCCGGATTCCAAAGGTTTTGGTTTCGTATTGTGGGTTTGAAATGATTGACTAGTGTCATGTCAACAATCATATGACGGATAAAGTCTCTTAAGTTTTACACGAGCCTTCTCTGAGGTAAACTGCCAGTTAATTTTCTTGTCAAATCCATTGCGAGCCTTTTCCCAGGCTTCAGCTTCATCCCGGACTTT
>JANXYV010000184.1 GCA_025355875.1 Prolixibacteraceae bacterium
GTTCATTTTTCGATGGATTAAAATCCATGACTACAATATTGACCGTTCCTGCGGAACTGCGGAATTCAAATCCGCGGCTGCTACTCAAATTTTTCCAGAGGAACTAATTTTTTTGTGGTCAATTCCACTGGAACTCAAGAGCCGGAGGCTCGGGTTATTTTGTAAGGATGGACTTTAGTCCGTCCACGGGCCTGCAACATCAGATTACCGAGCGCCGTAGGCCTGTTATATATCAGGCTTTTTCAACCGAACCTTCCCTTTCCCCTTTTTTAATTCCTTTGCCGTTCAGCCATTCCTGAATTGTTTTTTCGAACAAATCGCTATCAATAGGTTTTGAGATATAATCATCAAATCCCTGCCTCAGCAAGTCTTCCCGGTCGCCTTTCATAGCCCGGGCAGTCAGGGCAATTACCGGAGTCTCCTTCAGGGTTTCCAGTTTTTTGATTTCATTTAAAACGGTATAACCGTCTATTCCGGGAAGTGAAATATCAAGAAGGATAAGGTCTGGAACAATGGTACGGGCTTTTTCAAGACCCGATAATCCATTGCAATCACTGATCAGTTCATATTTTCCATCCAGCAAAGCTTTTACGGTGGTGGTGTTGTCCTCGTTATCTTCAATCAGTAGGATCTTTGCCTTTCCATCCGTTGGAATCCTCGGAGGTTTTTTATCCGGTGAAAGCCGGTCAGTACTGACTGCCGGAAAGATCATGTTGTTTATATGCAAGAGCAACTCGTTCCGGTTCACATCACCTTTCTGAATAAGCTGATAGATATGGTTCCCTTTCAGGAAATTCAATTCTTCTTTCGAAATATGTTTTGCAGTAAGGATTAGTACGGGTATCTGGCTGGTATCATTATTTTCCCTGATCGATTTCAGCACTTCAAACCCGTCCGCTTCGGGCATCATCAGGTCGAGGATCATGGCATCAGGAATGGAAATCCGAACAGCCTCCAGTGCCTCTTTTCCGTTTCGTGCTACCTGCAAGATATATCCTTTCTCCTTCAGAATATCGGTCAGCTGAATAATCTGTGGTTCGCTGTCTTCCACTAACAGCAAGGTTTTTCCTGCTCCTGAATTTTTATCCGGTGAATTGCTGAAGGAGGCAATTGGTTTATGTTCATGTAATTTCAGTTCTGGTTCATGAGAATGATGTCCTGAAGGTCTTTCGGGAAAAGTGATGACAAACACCGAACCAGCACCTTCCTGGCTCCTGACCTCAATGGTGCCCTGAAGCATTTGTGTGTATTTTTTTGCGATGGCCAGACCAAGTCCGGTTCCGCCAAACTTTCGTGTCGACTTGCCGTCGGCCTGTCTGAATTCGTCGAATATGTAAGGAAGGTGTTCTTTGGCAATTCCGATCCCGGTGTCTTTGATGCCGATATTCAGCCTTCCGTTTTTTAATTCTGCAGAAACCTCTACCGAACCTTTTTCAGTGAACTTAATTGCATTACCAATGATGTTTTGAAGAATGTGGTGGCATTTGGTGCTGTCGCTAACAATCATTCCAAGATCGGCCTGAACATGATTGATTAATGAAATTCCCTTTTCTTCGGCTATGGGGGCCAGCGATTCGAGAATACCCGATATTTGATTTTGTATCGCAAAACTTGAATAACTGATCTCCTCTTTTCCGGCTTCGATCCTCGAAAGATCGAGAATGTCATTGATCAGCGAAAGCAATTGTTTGCCGTTTTTTTCAATGATTCGCAGAAAACTAAATTCGTCTTCAGAAATTTTATTTTTTAACCTTCGGTTCAGTACCCCCGAAAGTGCAATCACCGAGTTGAGCGGAGTGCGGAGTTCATGACTCATATTCGACAGGAACGCACTTTTCAACTGGTTCGATTCATTCAGCTGTTTCTTCTGGATTTCGAGTTCAATGTTATATTCTTTCAGTTCATCGGCCTGCTGCACCATTTCTTTCGATTGCTGCGCCAGTTCTTTATTCTGCATGTCCAGTTTGCCTAAAAATTCGATACTCTTTTTGAACGCCAGCACACCATTGATCCGGGCTGTGATCATGAGCCAGACTTCCTGAAGTAACTGAAGGGATTCTCCGGAGAAACCATGGAGCGAAGCCAGCGAAATCACAGCAACTACTTCGTTGAATTGAAGAATCGGGATATTGATGATTTCGCTCGGCCGGAACTGGCCTGAAACCACCGGAAAAGAAAACCGGGTTTCATCGGGGATTTGTGAAATATGGATGATCCTTTTTTCGGAAAGCGCCGCACCAAATTCTCCTTCGAACAATCGGGCGGAAAACGACTGTTTAGCCCGGCTGCTAAGGCCAACAGACTCAAAATAGTCAAACGAGTTATTATTGTCGCTCAAAAAATAAACAGCTGCCATTTGCGAAGAAGTAAGCTTTGAAAGTGTTGAGAGCAAGGCCTGGAAGAATTTTTTGGCTTCGTCTTCGCTCATCAGGATATTGGCCAGACCGGAAACTTTCTGATCCAGACCGGTTTTTACCTGAATTTTTTCGGCCAGAATATTGAACGAATCCGATAACCGGCCAAATTCATTTCCCGATTGATAGGAACTGCGTGCCGACATATCGCCATCATGGAATCGGCGGGTCGCTTCGGTCAGCTTATCCATGGGTTTTCGGATGTTTCGCAACAATACAAAGTTAATGATGAGCGAAAGCAATAAGATGGAGACTACAATCAGAAGTAGTTCCCTGTTCAGCTGACTGGACAATTCTACGGAAGAAGTGAACAAATTCGTTGCTTTATTTTTTGCAAAATCATCAATGATTTTGATTTTGGCCACCAGGAGTTCCCGATAAATTCCAACGTTACCTGTCGATAGAACACTCGCCTTCACTTTTTCAACTTCTCCTGAAAGTGCCAGCCTGGTATTCTCTTCACGGGCAGTCTTCCAATTGATAAAAGCTTTATACGCCTCATCAACATCATTTGGATCACCCAGATATTGGGATTCTAAAATATCAAATTGCTTTGAAGCATCAGCCGAGGCAGATTCCATCATCAGCAGGGCGGCCTGTTTCTCCTGTTCAGTTTTTGCCAGCATCAGGTCTCTTGTTCCCAATCGCATGCTCAATATGTCCGAATTCAGGATGCCTATGGCCATTCTTACTTTTAACGGGTGATCATATATCGTTTTCGTTTGGGTGAAAAGTTGATTGTTCATCTGGTACGAAACTACCCCCAGAAATAGTACAAATATCAGCATAGCCCCAAAGCCAAGCATCAACTGTGTGCCGATTTTCATGTCTTTTATCTTCATTTTCTATCCTTTTTTATCTTTAATTTTATTGCATTCCCCTTTATTTTTTAACAAAGATAGCAGCCGGTTCGGCGTGTGCTCTAAAAGCCCCAAACGAGCTTACAATATTGGTCTCTGCTTCTCCGGTAATCAAAAAACCTCCCGGTTTTAAGGAGCGAAAAAATTTCTGCAGGATCATTTGCTGATATTCAGGCTGATAATAAAACAGCACATTGCAGCATAAAATCAAATCAAAATCACCATATATACTCGATGGAGGGGAACTGGAACCCATTTCGAGCAAATCATAAAGCGAAAAATCAATCCGTTCTTTAATTTTTTGATCAACCAGGTAGTTTTCCCCTCTTCTGTGGAAATACTTTTGGGCCAATTCGAGTGAAGTATTTTTTACCGATTTAAAATCGAATAGCCCACTCTTTGCCAAATCTATTGCTTTTACGGAGAGATCGGTTGCAAAGATTCTAAATCCCACATTGACTGACCGGCTGATTGTATAGTCATCAAACAACATGGCCAGAGAAAAGGCTTCCTGTCCCGATGCGCATCCTGCTGACCAGATACGGACTTCAGATACCTGGTTCTTCACCGCCTCGGAAAAAATCTTTGGAATTACCGACTGTTCTAAAAATGCAAATGTCAGTGGGTTTCGGAAAAATTCGCTATGTGAATTTCTGAGCTGATCGGTTAACAGCTGTGGCTCATCAGCCTCTTTTTCCAAATATGAAAGGTACTTATTCATTGACTCACAGGAGGTAATCTGCATTCTCCAGGTAATTGTCCTCTCAAGGAAAGACTCGTCGAAAATGGACATATCAAGAGCAAATCGCTCTTGCATAAATAGTATATATTTTTCGATCTCTTTATCCATAATCGCGGCATGTCGATATTTTCAGCAACAATAAGAAGGGACGGGGAAAAGTGTAGTTTGCAACCTTAGTTTTCAGGGATGACTCCTCAACTTGATGATTGACTAAAGCTATTGGCCAACAATGTAGGAATAAATTTGAATCAGTCAGCGAGAATTAAGTCATGGTCAAAAAAAAAGCAGGCTATTCTCCCGTTCAAGTCCACTAATTCTTATTTTTGTGAGTATTAATAAACAATGATTTTGACCCCTGCGTCATGGAAGTGCCAATTTTCAGATCAACCCTGGTTAAATCCTACCGGCGATTATTCAATTGCCTGATGTTCTACAATTAAAACCCAAGGAAAAAGGATTAAGGAAAAAGGGAAATGTCATTGGTAAAGTGACATTTCTGATTTGAGTATTTTTCTTGTTGTGCTTTCCTCTTTTCTCTTTCCTCATTTCTTATTTCACTAAAGAAGTTTTGAGTTTCATTCATCACTCATCATATCTAATTCATAATTCCAGAACCCATGTTCGAAAAAATCAACCAACATACCGAATCTCCTTTGCGCCCTGCAACCAGCGAAGGCAATTTCTACAAACCCAAACCCAATCCAATCGGCCCGGGAATGAACGAACGCATTCAGAAACTCCGGAAGCTGAGCGTTGAGGCCGAACCTTCTTTAACCATTGAGCGCGCCCTGTGCGAAACGGCTTTTTATAAAGAGAACTTCGGGAAACTATCGGTTCCTGTTTTACGGGCAGCTAACTTTCTGGATTATTGCCAAAAGAAAGCCATTTACATTGGCGAAGGTGAACTCATCGTGGGCGAACGTGGTCCAAAACCAAAATGCGTACCTACTTTTCCTGAACTGACCTGCCACAGCGTAGATGACCTGAACGTACTCAACACCCGCGAATTGCAGCGCTATACCATCAGTCAGGAAGATATTGATACTTACGAAAGTGAAGTAATTCCTTACTGGGCCGGTAAAACCCAGCGCGAACGCATCTTCAGCCATGTTCCGCAGGAATGGCGTCTGGCTTACGAAGCCGGGATGTTTACCGAATTTATGGAGCAGCGCGCACCCGGACACACTGCCCTCGACGGTAAAATTTACCAAAAAGGAATGTTGGATTACAAGCGTGAAATAGCCGCTCACCTGGCTTCGCTCGATTACCTCAACGATCCGGAGGCTACCGACAAATCGGAAGAATGGAAAGCGATGGATATTTCGTGCGAGGCCGTTATCCTTTTTGCTGAACGCCATGCGGCTTTAGCCGAAGAAATGGCTGCTTCCGAAACTGATTCAACCCGAAAAGCCGAACTCCTGAAAATTGCAGAAGTTTGCCGTTGGGTTCCTGCCAATGCGCCGCGCAACCTGTGGGAAGCCATCCAGATGTACTGGTTCGTTCACCTTGGCACCATTACCGAACTGAACGGCTGGGACGCCATGAATCCCGGCCATTTCGATCAGCACCTGACTCCGTTTTACAACAAAGGTTTGGCCGATGGAACGCTCACCCGCGAACAAGCCAAAGAACTGATTTCCTGTTTCTGGATTAAGGTCAACAACCATCCGGCGCCGCCCAAGGTGGGAATCACTGCCCGCGAAAGCGGAACCTACAACGATTTTACCAACATCAATATTGGCGGCATCAAAAGCGACGGAAGCGACGGAACCAGCGAAGTTTCGTACATCATGCTCGAAGTGGTTGAGGAACTGCACATTCTTCAGCCCGGAAGTTCGGTACACATCAGCGCCAAAACTCCCGATAAATTTCTGCACGCCGCAACCCGTGTCATCCGCCAGGGACATGGCTATCCGTCGGTTTTTAATCCCGATGTGTATGTTCAGGAATTGATGCGCCAGGGCAAATCGCTGACCGACGCCCGCGAAGGCGGATGCAGCGGGTGCATCGAGGTTGGCGCTTTTGGAAAAGAAGCTTACCTGCTCACAGGCTACCTCAATGTTCCGAAAATCATAGAAGTCACTTTAAATAACGGCATCAATCCGGTTACCGGAATCCGGGTTGGCCCTGAAACCGGCGATCCACGCACGTTCAAAAGCTACGAAGAACTTTATGGGGCTTTCGTGAAACAGCTCAATTATGTGGTCGATCTGAAAATGCGTGTGAGCAATTACATCGACCGCATGTTTGCCAAATATGCACCGGCACCATTCCTTTCTATCGTTACCGAAGATTGTGTGAGCCGTGGAAAAGATTATTACGACGGCGGCCCTCGCTACAATACCAGCTATATTCAGTGTTGCGGACTGGGTACCACCACTGACAGTCTGGCTGCCCTCAAAAAACATGTGTTTGAAGACCAGACTTTCAGCATGGACCGGGTTTTAAAGGCTGTTTTGAGTGACTTTAAAGGCGAAGAAGTTTTGCGACAAACCATCATGAACCGAACGACGTTCTTCGGAAACGACAACGACTATGCCGATTCGATTGCGGTGAAAGTTTACGACGATCTGGTTGCAGCCATCGACGGCAAACCAAACATCAAGCCCGGTGGAAAATATCATCTGAACATGCTTTCGACCACTTGCCACGTGTATTTCGGAAAAGTGATGGGCGCCACGCCAAACGGACGAATGGCCGGCAAATCTATTTCCGACGGAACTTCGCCATCGCATGGCGCCGATACTCATGGACCTTCTGCGGTTATCAAGTCGCTGACCAAATTCGACCACATCAAATCGGGTGGAACCTTGTTGAACCAGCGCTTTTTACCGAGTTTGCTGAAAAAGGAGGAAGACGTCAAAAAATTGGGGCATCTTATCCGGAGTTATTTTACGTTGGGAGGCCACCACATTCAGTTTAATATTGTTGACACGGCCACTTTGCTTGCTGCGCAGGCTTGTCCGTCGGATTACAAAGACCTGATGGTGCGCATGGCCGGTTATAGCGACTATTTCAATGATATGAATGCCGACCTGCAACAGGAGGTAATTGAACGCACCGAAAACGACGGATTTTAGAAGCAATCAATAAAATGTCATCCCGAACTTGTTTCGGGATCTGTTCTATTCTGCAGATCCTGAAACAAGTTCAGGATGACTTCTCAACACTTATGATGAATCAACCATTTATCTTCGATATCAAGCGTTACGCCATCAACGACGGTCCGGGCATCCGGATCGCTATTTTCCTGAAAGGCTGTAACCTGAACTGCGCCTGGTGCCACAATCCGGAAAGTATTTCGACGGAAACTGAACGGATGTATGCTCCTGCAAAATGCATTCAGTGCGGAACCTGTGTGATGGCTTGTCCTGAAAAAGCGATCACTTTAACTAAGGAAGGTATTATTACCGATGCCGAACTTTGCAAAATGTGTGGTAAATGTGCCGAAGTTTGCCCAACCAAAGCCATCGAAATTTCAGGACACACGATGACCATTGGGGAAATCATGAATGAAATAGAAAAGGAGCGGGTTTTCTTCGATCATTCAGGCGGTGGAGTGACATTTTCGGGGGGCGAACCTCTGTCGCAATCTAAATTTCTCATCGAACTGCTTGACGAATGTGGCCGTCGCAAAATCCACCGTGCAGTTGACACCGCCGGCCTGGCCAATACAGAAATCATTCTGGAAGTCGCCAAACGAACCGACCTTTTCCTTTACGACCTGAAAATGATGGATTCGGAGAAACACCGGAAATGGGTGGGCGTTCCGAATGAAAAAATTCTGGAGAACCTGAAAGTACTAGCCGAAACTGGAGTGAAAATTATCATCCGGATTCCACTCGTTGGAGGGGTAAATGATGATGCCGAAAACATGGAAGCAACAGCTCGCTTTGTTGCTGAACTTTCAGGAGAAAAAAAGGAAGTGAACCTGTTGCTGTACCACAAAATTGCCCAGACGAAATACCAGAAATTAGGACGTCCGAACGATTTCCAACTTCTGGAAGAACCAACCAAAGAAGCGCAAATGCTGGCAATTGCTATTTTTCAGGAATTCGGGTTAAAAGCCAGTATTGGCGGATAGATCACAACTGGAACTTTTTCCGCAAAAAAAATAAAGTTTCTGGTTTCGAAAGTTGTCTCCCGGAAAATTATCAGGCTTTTTCCACAATGTTTTCAGGAATTCGTAAGTTTGCACGGAATTTACAACTATGGAAAAACCAGGTTTCGACAACAACTCTCATCCCCCAAGGATTTATTCAGGAAAAATCCGAATCCGTGATTTCAGACTTGGAGGCATTCTGCCTCTGGTGTTACTCGGATCGCTCTTTTACCTGATTTTTTATACTTCATGCGCGAATATTGGAAGTCCCTCTGGCGGGGTGAAAGATTCCATTCCGCCCGTTGTGCTAAAAACCTTGCCCATATTGAGAGGTACAAATTACAAAGGATCGGATGTCAGGTTTACTTTCGACGAATACATTTTGCCGGATGGAATCTCCGAGAAACTGGTTGTTTCGCCACCCATGAAAAAAAAGCCGATCATCAAAATGAAAGGCAAAACCCTGATCATCGAATTTCCTCAGGATCTGCGCAAAGAATCGACTTACTCGCTTGATTTTAAGGATGCAGTAGTCGACAATAACGAAAAAAATCCAATAAAAAATTTTCGTTTCTCGTTCAGTACAGGCGCCACTTTCGACAGTTTAAGGGTTTCCGGTTATGTAAAGAATGCCTTGAACCAGGAACCTGTAGATAAAGCCCTGGTTATGCTTCACCGGTCGAAAGAATACACCGCATTTATCGACAGCATCCCCGAATACATTGGAACCACCAACAAGGAAGGTTTTTTTATGATCGACAATGTGGCACCAGGCGAATACCGGCTTTATGCGCTGACTGATGCAGATAACAGTCTGACATACAATGTAAAATCAGAGTTGATTGCTTTTGCAGATTCGATCCTGGTTCCTTCGGCGAAATTTGTGGCAAAAAATGACACGGTCGTAAGAGGCAAGGATACCCTTGTTGTCACCGGACACGTCGACTATCTGCCTAATACTCAATATCTGATGATGTTTGAGGAGGAACGTTTTGATCAGTATCTCAATGCTTCTGTCCGTAAACAGGCAAACCGATGCGATTTCTTTTTTGCTGAATCGCTTAGTGACTCCTTCCATATTCGTTTATTGAAACCAAAACCTATACGCGATTGGTCCTTTATTGAGTCGAACCTGAAGAAAGACTCAATTTTCGTTTGGCTTACAGATACCATTATCAGTAAAAGTGATTCGCTTAAATTCGAGCTAAAATATGAAGTGTTGGATTCGCTTAAACAATTGAAAGTAAAACGTGATACGGTAGAATTGGTCTACACTGCGCCCAAAATGCCTAAAATTAAGCGCAAAAAAGGGGAAGTTCCTGAACTTCCTTCTATTAACCTGGTAACCAATATCAATCAGTCTGCACACGATATTTATCAGCGCATCAAAATTGAGGCCATGGAACCCACGAGTTCCTTTGATTTGGAAAAAATCAGGTTATATTCTGTGATTGATTCTTTAAAGACCAATATTCCAATTGTGGTGGAGAAAGATTCCAATTCGGTCAGGAAGTTTTTTATCGAGCATCACTGGCAACCCAATTCCAATTATATTTTTCATATCGATTCTGCTGCTGCCCGCAACATATACGGACATCCGAATAAAAAAATTGACCTGAAATTCAGGACCCAGAAAGAAGATTATTACGGTAAGATTTACCTGACCATTACGGGACTTTCAGGTCCGGCCCTTGTTCAGCTTCTCGGCAATGACAAAGACGAAAAAGTGCTTCAGAAGATCCAGATTTTAAGTGATGGGAAAATCGAATTCCCATACCTGAAACCGGACAAATACAAGATCAGGCTGATTTTTGATCAAAACAAAAACGGAAAATGGGACACCGGTTTCCTGGCAGGGAACCTTCAGCCCGAAAAGGTCGTTTATTATCCAAAAATCATCAAGGTCAGGTCGAACTTTGAATACAAAGAGAATTGGAAAATCGACTATGAGGCGAATTATAAAAAAGATCTGATTGACGAAGAACTTGAAAAAGAAAAAGCCAGGAAAAAAGCACAGGAAAAGAGAGATGCCGCTAATAAAGGTCTCTAAGTTGCTTGTTCTTCTGATTGGTCTGATAATATATATTTTGCCGGGGCCGGTCAGGGGACAGCAAAATGATTATCCCTTCAAAAGTGGAGAGTACGGTCTGTATGCTGCCTATTTCAACTGGAATTTTATCTGGATACAGAGCGGCGAAGTTGGGTTTAAAGCCGACACCGTTCAGTATAAAGAGCAAGCTGCCTGGCACCTGAAAGCAGTCGGAAAAACCTTCAAAGCCTACGATTTGTTGTACACCGTGCGTGATACCTTCGAGACTTTCAGTAATTACAATTCCTTCCAGCCTATCGATTCACGCAGGGCTTTAAACCATGCCAAAGACCATTCGCTGCACGAGTATGGTTTTGACCCTTCTGCCGGAATCATTTCTGTGCGGATAAATCAGGAAAAGAAATCCTTGTACCAGGCCAGCCTGCCCATTCAGGAAAATACCTTCGATTTACTGGCAACCGCCTATCATTTCAGGGAGTTTGATTTTGACAAACTGTTTGTAGGCCAGAAAGTTTCGTACCGGATGTTGGTCGACCGGAAAGTGGACGATCTTTATTTCAGGTACCTGGGAATTGAGAATGTGAAAACACGGAACGGAAAAGAATACCGGTGTCATAAAGTTTCTGTATATTTACTGCAGGGAGATTTCTTTCCGGAAGGCGAATACATGAAAATCTGGTTCACCGACGATCGGAACCATTTGCCGGTTCAGGTCGAAACAAAAATTCTAATTGGTTCGGTCAAAGCACTTTTGCTCGAAACCAAATCGTTGAAATACCCACTAACATCACTAATAAGCAAACTATGACAAGTAGACGAAGATTAAAAAAAGAGATCGATTACGTAGTATCTGATTTGATTCTCGATTGTTTTACCTACATCCATCTGTATCAAAAGCCCAATGATGCCGCCACTCTGGAAATCGTTCAGGGGACTATGGTTTTACGCGATGAATTGCGCCATTTGGCCAACCATCCGGAGAAGAGAAGCGAATCGGAAAGTGCAAAAAGCCATTACGACAATATCGCGGCCACTCTGCTGGGTGGAGTGGAAGAGGGCTATGGAAAACTGAGGAAACTGATCAATCCTGAATAACTATAAAATTTTGGCAGGATGGATGAATTTGTTAAAAAAAGAAAAGGTTTATCGCTGGGCGATACCGATAAAGAAAGAAGGAACAACCTGATTATTATAATGCTATCAGCTTTGCTGATTGTTGTATTGGTGGTTTTCTTTGTCCAGCGAAGCGATAACCAAAAAATGATGCAGGCTTTGAACGTGGAGAAGGAATCGATTCAGACTGAACTCAACACCATGATGACCCATTATGATTCGATTCACACCAACAATCAGGCACTCCAGACGGAACTCGTCGGAGCACAAACCAAGGTGAAAGATTTACTGAATGAAGTGGAACAGGTCAAAAAAGTAAGTTACGACCAGATTGCCCAATACCGGCAGGAAGTAACAACGCTTCGAAACATCATGAAAAACTACATCGTTCAGGTTGATTCGCTCAATCGCCGGAATGAAAAGCTGGTGGCCGAAAATACTCAGGTCAAACAGGACTTTGCACAATCGGAAACAAAGAATCAGGAATTGGTGAAGGAAAAAGAACACCTTCAGGAAAAGGTAAAAATGGCCGAACAATTGGAAGCTACCGAATTGGTTGCCATTGGGATCAACCGCCGTGGTAAAGATGCCGAAAGTGCCCGTCGCGCCGAGCAAATCAGGATTAGTTTTGTGCTGAGTAAAAATGTGACTGCACCCCGTGGCGATAAAATCATTTATGTACGGATCCAGAAACCGAACCAGGTGCTCCTTCAAAAAGCCACCAGTGATTTGTTCCAATTCGAAGACCTGAAAATCCCCTATTCAGCCAAACGCGAAATTACTTACGAAGGGAATGCCTTGCCGGTCAATATCTTCTGGGACAACGAAGGCGCGGAATTCCTCGCGGGCGAATACACGGTTGATGTATTTACCGATGGAAACAATATTGGGACCACCAAATTTTTGATGAAGCGGTAAAATTCAGGAGAGAGGAAAAAGGAAAGAAGAAAAAGAAATCAGGTGAAATATTTCCCTTTTTTCTTTTTCCTCTTTTTATTTTGTTATTTGATTGCAAATCTGGCAAATACGGTATATTTCAGTTTGATTTTCTGAAAACTCAGTTCGGGTAGCTGTTCTTCTTCTTTTTGATCAGTATTCATGGCCGACATCATCGTCTTCATCATCATCGGCTGGATTTCATTGTAGGATTCCCGTTCCTGGATAAATAAAGGTTTACCAACGCTTTCTCCGATCGCTTCCAGCAAATAGCCGGCCTTTTCTTTAGCTTCGCGAACAGCCTGCATTTTGACTTCTTTCCTGAATTTTTTAATTTCCGAATGGTCAACCCGTTTGATATCGGCATTGAAGGCGCTGATTTCATCCAATATTTCGAAAACGCCGGAAAGGGTTCCGGTAGTCGAAACCATCAGGAGATAGTCTTTCGAAGCGATTACATCTTTTTTGTTGCGTTTGATTTTAATGTAATCAGCAGAGGCATCGGCCAGTTGCAGGTCTTTTAAATCGATCCCGAGTTTGATCAGCCTTTTCTTCATTTCCTTTTCCTGATCCTCCAGTCCGATCTTGGTTTTTCCATCGTACCGTTCTTTCAGGGTGAACGAAATATAAATCTGGTCAGGAACAATCTCCATCTCACCGGTACCAACTACTTCAATGTATGGGATTTCCTTCGCTGCGGGGTTTTCCTGGCTCATTCCGATCAGGGGAAACAACGCAATTACAGACAATAAAATTAAAGTTTTCATAGGTTTCAGTTATTTGTATTTCTCTTCGCGTAAAGCTTTGATTTTTTCGTCGGTGAGGTAATCCTCAAAATCCATGTATTTGTCGATGGTTCCGCGGCGGGTCAGGTCGATCACGCGCGAACAAACCGATTCGATAAATTCATGATCATGGCCAGTCATCAGCACTTGACCGGGAAAAGATTTCATATTGTTGTTGAATGCCTGGATCGATTCCATATCCAGATGATTGGTCGGGTGGTCCATGATCACAGTATTCGGGTGTGTAAGCATCATCCGTGCGATCATGCAACGCATTTTTTCGCCTCCTGAAAGCACTTTGGCGCTCTTTTGCAGGTCATCGCCTGTAAACAACATCTTTCCAAGATACTGGCGCAGAAAGTTTTCGCTTGTGTCAGTGGAGTATTTTCCCAGCCATTCGTAAAGTGTTTCGTTTTTGGTGAAAAAGTCGTTCACATCGATTGGCAAATAAGCTGTTGAGATGGTCACACCCCATTCGAATGTTCCGGTAGTGGGCTCCAGTTCTCGGTTAATGATTCTGAAGAAAGCAGAAATGGCGCGGTTTTCCTTGGCAAGAAACACCACTTTGTCGCCGCGTTCAATGGTAAATGAAACATCTTTAAAAAGCACTTCACCATCCTGAACATAGGATAAATTGTCAACAGTCAGAACCCGGTCGCCGGTTGCACGTTCCTGCTGAAAAATGATTCCGGGATAGCGGCGGGTTGAAGGTTCAATTTCTTCAATCTTCAGTTTTTCAATCATTTTTTTTCGGCTGGTCGTTTGTTTCGACTTCGCAACATTTGCGCTGAACCGCTGAATAAATTCAAGCAATTCTTTCTTTTTTTCCTCGGCTTTTTTGTTCTGATTCTGTTGCTGGCGAAGGGCCAGCTGGCTCGATTCGTACCAGAAGGTATAGTTTCCGGAGAAGGCACGGATTTTTCCAAAGTCGATATCGACGACATCAGTACAAACATTATCCAAAAAGTGCCGGTCATGCGAGACAACGATTACTGTATTTTGGCAGTTTGACAGGTAATTCTCGAGCCAGAGAACTGTTTCAAGGTCGAGGTCATTGGTTGGCTCATCGAGCAACAAGTTATCCGGATTTCCAAACAGCGCCTGAGCCAGCAGTACCCGGACTTTTTCTTTACCGTTCAGGTCTTTCATCAGGGTATAATGCATCGATTCTTTGATGCCCAGTCCACTCAACAAGCTGGCTGCATCACTTTCCGCATTCCAGCCGTTCATATTGGCAAAATCGTCTTCCAGTTTCGCAGCCAGATGTCCATCTTCTTCCGAGAAATCAGGTTTGGCGTACAAGGCATCTTTTTCCCGAAGCACACGGAGAAGTTCCGAATGTCCCATCAGAACGGTATCCAATACAGTATGTTCGTCAAACGCATTGTGGTTCTGGTTCAGGACTGAAAGTCGTTCGCCTGTACCCATCAGAACAGATCCCCTTGTGGCATCCAGGTCACCTGAAATCAGTCGCAAAAAGGTTGATTTTCCTGCGCCGTTTGCGCCAATGACACCGTAACAGTTGCCCGGCGTGAACTTTAAATTTACATCCGAAAACAACGCTTTTTTTCCGAACTGAATGGCCAAATTTGAAACCGTAATCATGAGCTAAGTATTTTTATTCTTCCTGAATTTCAGGATTGCAAAGGTAGTAATCTCTGAGCTTGGTTTGAATATGCTGAGTTAATAAATTCTTAAAGAGAGCCTCCCCCAACCCCCCTGAAGCCCCTCTAAATCTCCCCGAAGGGGAGACTTTAAGCGATTCCAGGCTCTGAAGGAATTACTTTTTAACAACTATTCAAAAAGCCCCCTCTTGAGGAGGGGGTTGGGGGAGGCTGCCCGTTGCCTGATCACTTCATAAATCAGAAGTCCGGAGGCAACCGAAACATTGAGTGATTCAATCTTTCCCAGAATAGGGATTTTTACTTCCTCATCGGCCAAAGCCAGTAAGCGAGAATCGATGCCGGTATCTTCTGAACCCATGATGAAGGCAATGGGGCCGCTCAGATCTACATTGGTATATATTTTTTGAGCCTTTTCGGTAGCTGCTACCAGTTTTAATCCCGATTCTTTCAGGAAGGAAACCGTTTCTTTCAGGCTGCGAGTGCGGCAAACAGGAATCAGGTGCAACGCGCCTGCCGAGGTTTTTACCGCATCGGCATTGATCCGGGCCGAACCTTTGTCCGGAATGACAATGGCATTTACCCCGGCACATTCGGCTGAACGAACGATAGCGCCGAAATTACGCACATCAGTGACCTGATCAAGGACCAACACAAAAGGGGTTTCACCGGCTTCGTAAATGGCCGGGATGATATCTTCAATTCGCTGCAAGGCAACCGGCGAAATAAATGCCAGCACTCCCTGATGATTTTTGCGCGAAATCCGGTTGATTTTTTCGATCGGAACATACTGAAACGCAATTTGCCGGATTCGGATCAGGTCGAACAGTTCTTTGAACAAATCGCCGATCAGTCCTTTCTTGATCAGGACTTTATCAATTTCTTTTCCAGCCTGAATGGCTTCGATGACGGCACGTATTCCAAAAACCAAATCATCGGCGGGTTTATCTTCTTTGTTGTACATATGCTAAAATTAGCCTCCCCCAAACCCCCTCCTTAAGAGGGGGCTTAAAACGGAATGCGGTTGTTTTTATTTTCTATACTTTGTTGTCGTTAAAAAGCTGAATTACTTTCATCCTCCAAATAATTTATGCTTATGTTGCTGGCTGGTGTTTAAAGCCTCACCCTTCGGGGGAGGTTTGGAGGGGGCTTTTACCAGGTCTTTTTCGCGTTTAGTTCTTCCAATTGCTCCTGAAGAACTTCCCATTCGTACATTTTGTGCTCCAGGTCTTTTTTCAGACGATCGTATTTTTTGAATATTTCCGGATCGGATCCATTGGTTTGAGCAAGAGTCATATCCATTTCTTCAATTTTCTTCTCCAGCCCGGCAATTTCCTTTTCCGTTTTTTCGATGCTTTTTTCGATCCGGCTGATGTTCTTGTTTATTTCTTTTCGTTCGTCGAAGCTAACTTTGTCGGTTTCTTCTGTTTTTTGTACTTTAAGTTCCTGATTCAAAGATAAGTCCTTTTTCTCCAGTTCTTTCATGGTTTCCATTTTCTTCCGGCGAAGGAATTCGTAGATGCCCCCAAGGTGCTGTTTTACCTTTTTTTCCTTGAACTCATAAACGCAATTGACCAGCCCATCCAGGAATTCACGGTCGTGCGAGACCACGATAACCGTTCCGTCGTAGTCGACCAATGCTTGTTTCAGGATTTCTTTCGAACGCATATCGAGGTGATTGGTCGGCTCATCCAAAACCAGCAGGTTTACCGGTTCGAGCATCAGTTTCACCATGGCCAGCCGCGATCGTTCTCCTCCGGAAAGCACTTTCACCTTCTTGTCCACATCATCACCCGAAAACATGAATCCGCCCAGAATGTTGCGGATTTTGGTACGTATTTCACCCACTGCAATCCGGTCGATAGTCTCGAAAACAGTTAATTCTTCATCGAGTAGATTGGCTTGGTTTTGGGCATAATAACCTATTTTCACATTGTGCCCAAGTTTCATTTCGCCCTGATGATCCAGTTCGTTCATAATGACCCGGGCCAGGGTTGTTTTCCCTTCGCCGTTTTTTCCAACAAAAGCGACTTTCTCTCCGCGTTCAATGATCAGGTCGATTTTATGAAGCACGTTGAGTTTTCCATAACTTTTCGAAAGTTCCTTCGCTTCGGCAACAACTGTTCCGGAGCGCAGTGCTGCCGGAAATTTGATCCGTAGCGCTGAATTATCTTCGTCGTCCACTTCAAGTCTTTCCAGGCGATCGAGCGCTTTGACACGCGATTGGACCTGAACCGCTTTGGTAGCCTGATAGCGAAAACGGGCAATGAAGTTTTCGGTATCTTCAATCATTTTCTTCTGATTCACATATGCCGCCATTTGCGTTTCCTTCAATTCCTTGCGTAAAACCAGGTATCTTGAATAATTTGATTTGAAATCGTAGATGCGGCCAAGCGTAATTTCGACTGTACGGTTGGTAACAGCATCCAGGAATGCACGGTCGTGTGAAACCAGCACCACTGCACCATTGTAGGATTTCAGGAAATCTTCGAGCCATTGAATCGATTCAATATCCAGGTGGTTGGTTGGTTCGTCAAGCAAAAATACATCAGGTCGTTTCAGCAGGATTTTGGCCAGTTCGATGCGCATCCTCCATCCGCCACTGAATTCGGAAGTCTGCCGGGTAAAATCTTTTCGTAAAAATCCGAGTCCAAGAAGCGTCCGTTCCACTTCGGCTTCAAAATTGTTTCCGCCCAGCATGTGGAAGCGCTCGTTAAATTCAGTGACATGATCGAGCAGACGATGGTATTCGGAGGATTCGTAATCGGTCCGGGTGGCAATTTCGTGATTGATTTCTTCGATCCGTTTCTCGAGTGCCAGAATTTCTTCGAACGAGGTGACTGCTTCCTCAAAAACGGTCCGGCCATCAATAATCTCCATGTGTTGAGGCAAATATCCCAGACTGACATCCGGAGGAACAGAAACCACTCCTCCGCTCGGGATTTGATGTCCTGCGAGAATTTTCAGCAAGGTGGATTTACCGGCGCCGTTTTTGCCAACGAGGCCAATCCGGTCTTTGGGGCTCACCAAAAGTGAAATCCCTTTAAAAAGTTCGAACCCGCCAAAACTGACAACCAATTGATCAAGCGAAATCATAGACTATAAAATTGAGGGTGCAAAGATAGCAGAAACATTGGTAAGATCGACCTGTTGAAATGATGAACTGACAGGAAGAAGGCATCATTTCCATAGCCGGATGATGGCCATTTCGCACATTAGAAAGAAGATAGCCAAAATGATGAAGTATTTCCAAAGCTGTTTTCCGTTGTTCAAATCCTGGAGGGTTTCGCTGAAATTTACTTCGGAGGACTGAATGACCTGAAATTGGCGGAATTCGTTTCCGGCGATTAACTTCTTCAGACCATCTTCGTTGAGGAATTCCGGAACGGATTCTTTTCTTGAAAAATTATAGGAAACAGATTGGATGGGCTGGTTCTCATTCTGTATTAAATAGTGCCCGGCTTCTTTTGGCATATCGTCCAAAATCAGTTGTTTTTTACCCGCTCCGACCGTTCTTGCTTCGGTTAAAAATTCTTCTTTCGTTCTGACATTGACAATTTTCAGCTTGTTCTGATTTACATTTTGATTTAAGATGACTGGTTCATTATTATCAATCGAATAGGCATATTTTTGTTGCTCTCCACTATTCAGAACCATATTGTAGACAGTTGGGACAAAAAGGACATGCCTGACAAAACTGAAATTCTCTTTGTCAAGCGTAAAAGCAAAAATATACACTTTCCCTTTACCGGAAGGATGAACGCTTAATGCAGCTTTCCCGTTTCTGAATTTTAGCAAGACCGTTTCATTCTGCTGGACCCGATCAGAAAAATTCAAAAAACCCTTAATAACCGGAAGGTCCGCTTCATTTTCCTGCTTCTTAAATACATCCCGATAGATTTCGTGGTTGTAATTAATCTCTGAAATACCCATGGAAGCGGTATCTCTTGAGACGATTGTCTTTCCATTGAGTGAACTAAGCAATGCATTGAAGTCTTCCAGGTTTGACTTTCGTCCGGGAAAAATGGCCAGTGAGCCGCCTTCATTCACAAACGAGACCAATTCATTTTTAAATCCGGAGCTAATTTTCTGATTATTAATAAGAAATATGCACTGGAAATTCTTAAGCCTTGATATTTGAACATTATTATCAGGAAACTCTTCATAAGCCGTCAGCTCATCGTCGGCAAACAAAGTTTTCAGATAATCCGGACTTGTGGACTGGAAATCGGTGATTCCAAGTGCCTGTAATTTGCCGCGTACGAAATAACTCAGAAAATAAGAGTTGTCGTAAATGATGGGATAATCATCGAGTTCGGCCTTGCATAGCTGAAGTCCTTGCGAATTATTGGTATAGTTGAGTTCGATGATTGATTGTTCCTGGCCTGCAATGTTAATATTTGAAACAGCTTTCAATGAATCGTTGATAGTCAGCCGTACCGGAATATTCTGGTATGCCTGATCGGACAAGTTTTTTATCCTGACAAAAAGCCTTTCCTGTTGCCCGATTTTCCGGCCCGGAACCTCAAACCAGCAGGAATCGATGAGCAGGTTGTTCGTTTTATCAGACATGAATGGCAACAGATAGGTGAAAAGGGTGGTATCCGGACGGATAGCTTTCATATCTATGCCACTCTTTTGAAAGTCAGATAAAATATACAGTGTTTTTTCAGTCTTTTTGATTGAAGCAGGAATCGTTTGAAGCGCCTCATTATAGATTTCAGATAAGTTGGGCGAACGCGGGCTTTCTTTTATCAAAGCAACCTGTTGAATAAATTGTTCCCTGTTCAGGAGGAATTGATGCTGGGGCAAAAAATCGCTGGTAAGCAGAAGGAATTGCGTACCAACACGATACGAATTGGCAATTTCGATGGCCTTTTGCCTTGCCTGTTCAAGAAGTTGTCCTTTTTCTCCCAGTGCCTTCATACTGAATGTATTATCGATATAGATAGCCACAAGCTGCCGGGCAGAATTTGATTTACGGTTTGATAAAGGTATGAATGGCCGGCTGAATGCAAAAACCAGCGAGGCAATGGCCAGAAGACGGGTGAGCAAAATGAATAATTGTTTCAGCTTGGATTTCTTCCGAGACTCTTTTTTGATGCGCTTTAAAAGTTGAACATTGCTGAAATGGAGTATTTTATATCGTTTAAAATTAAACAGATGTATAATCAGTGGGATCGCAAGGGCCAGCAGTGCAAAAAGAAACAACGGATATAAAAAACTCATTTCGAGATTCTGGTTTTAAAAATTATCCTTATGCTTTCGGTAAAATTTTCAGAACCTGACCTACCTTCAAACTGTTGGCGGCCTTGATTTTATTCAGTTTCATGATATCATCGTTCGAAACTCCCGGGAATTTTTTTGCAATGGTCCAAAAATTATCGCCTTTTTGAACGGTATATAAAACAAATTCATTCATAATAATTTGTCCGTTGTTTTTTATCAAACTGGTATCTGGCTTTACAGGCCCGATTTTTGCCAACGTTTTATCTTCGCTTCCGGATGCTTTCACTTTATCAGTCGAAACCTCAGCTTGTTTGGGTTTTACTGAACTTGCAGATATTTTTTCAGAACCGGCATCTGGATTTTTACTGAGTGATTTCTGTTTTTCGGAAAAACTCATTTTGCATATTTTGTTGTAATAATCGGTATGACTTTCAGGAACATAAACCGCAAGTTTTTGACCAAGCTTAATATAGTTTTTGTGAATTTTATTCCAGTATCTCAGGTCCGAGGAGCGTACTCTGAACCAGGCTGCCACCTGTGCAAGATTATCGCCTTTTTTGACGGAATAAATTACCCTTTTCCTCCCTTTGATTTCACTGGGACTCATGTAGGTGTAGTTGTCCTGTGGATTTATGATCTGATTGTTCGGAAAAAACTCTTCGCGACGGTGATCGTGAATGGTCGATTCACTTTCAAGATAAGCAGAAATCTGATCCTGCGGAAGCACCAGACTGTAACTTCTTCCCTTACTGGCCGGAATAATATCCCTGCGATACTGCGGGTTTAGGCTTCGGATTTGATCCACCGGAATTCCGATTACTTCGGAAATCTGGTTAAAATGGAGATAATCATTGACCATCAGCGTATCAGTGATAATCGGAAAATCAGGTGATTTTGGGTAGATATTGTGACTTTGATAGAAATTCATCACATAATTTGCTGCAATATAAGCCGGAACATATCCGCGAGTTTCTTTAGGCAGTTTGTAATATATTTTCCAGTAGTCTTTCGCATCGCCACAGCGTTTGATCGCTTTATTGACATTTCCCGGTCCGCAATTGTATGCTGCAATGACCAAATGCCAGTCCTTATACATATTGTACAAATCGCGCAGATAACGTGCGGCCGCATCAGTAGCTTTGATCGGGTCACGCCGCTCATCAACAAATGTACTGATTTCGAGTTTATACATTTTACCGGTCGAGTACATGAATTGCCAAAGGCCTACTGCACTGGCACTTGAATTGGCTCCCGGATTTAATGCCGATTCAATAATCGGCAGATATTTTAGTTCCATAGGCAGACCATATTTTGCCAATGCTTCTTCGAACATGGGAAAATAATAATTGGCAAGTCCAAGCATAATGGCAACCTGTTTGGGTTTGCGCACAGTATACATGGTAATGAAATTCTTAACCGTATTGTTGTATGAAAGGCTCACAGCCGACTGCATCGACTGCAGACGCTGTATGTATATCGAATCGGGAAGTGTTTGTTTTAAAGTATCGGCCTCTGCCAGTTCTGTACTATCCAGGAGGAACGCATTCTGAACATACCAGCTTTTTACCATGCTGTCCAATTTGTCCGAAAAATATTTATTCAGGTTCTCGTCCGGAATATGATAGAATTTTTCGTATCCGCTCAAGGTGTCGAGCGATGCTACATTGATTGTACATGCCATGCGAAGATTATCCTTCTTGTAACCAATGCTAAAAGAATTTAGCCCGGTTAATGCTAGTATGATCACTGTCAGTTTTAATATCCTCATAAGCTAATCTTAAAATGTAAAACTACACTGTATTCCTATTGCTTTTTTGTCCATGCAAATTATCGGACCCGGCGTCCAATTCATCGTCAAATTGTCGCTGATATCGAAATTGAAAAAATGCGCATCAACGCTTGCATCAATCACATTCACTGCATAAAAAACGACAGTTCCGATGATGCACAAATCCCGGTTCCTTCTCCATGTATCTTTTGCCCTGCTCAGATTTGATGTTAATTGGGCCGTATTTTCCGGACTGAAAAAGATCGGGTTAATATTTAACTGCAGATACGAATTCGTAAACGGATCTGTATCGATAATGTCAGAATATGCCTTTTTGTAGGTCTGATAAACTTCGTTGTTAAAGTTAATAAAGTATCCCAAAGTAGCAAAACCTCCTAAAATAATCGGTACTTTCCAGTATTTTCGGTTATAAACCTGGCCAAGGCCGGGTAATATAGCCGAATAGATGGTCGCTTTGTGCGGCGAATGTTCGAGCTCGGGATGACTGACCCGGGTGGAATCGCTGTCTGTTTTCTGGCTATAGGCAGAAAATCCTGTTGTAAGCAACAGGATTAATAAAGAGCATTTGCCGTAAAATTCTAACCGGAATATTTTTCTTTTATTATACATCTATCTTATCAAGGATTCCCAAAATTCGTTCCAGGTCTTTGGTGGAACTAAACGGTATCGTTATTTTACCTTTGCCATTCTGATCCATTCTGAAATCAATTTTCGATTGAAAATACTTACTCAAATGACTGTATAAATCTTGATATTCAGTTGGATATTTCGGTGGTTTTACTTTTTCCACCGGATTAAAACTTGAAGTATCTTCGTTGTAATTCCGCACAATTTCTTCGACACGGCGTACTGAAAACTCATTTTTGATGATCTCGTCAAAAATCATCAACTGCATTTCAGAGTCTTTGATATTAACCAATGCTCTTGCATGACCCATGGAAATGTAACTCTCTACAATTCCTTTTTGGATTTTTGCAGGCAGCTTCAATAACCGAAGGTAATTGGTTACAGTAGAACGTTTTTTTCCGACCCGGTCACTCAGGGTTTCCTGGGTCAGCTTACATTCGTCGATCAACCGTTGATAGCTTAACGCAATTTCTATGGCATCCAGATCTTCGCGCTGAATGTTTTCGATCAGGGCCATTTCCAGCATTCCTTCGTCGTCAGCAGTGCGAATGTATGCCGGGATGGTGGTCAGGCCGGCAAGTTTCGAGGCCCTGAACCTTCGTTCGCCGGCAATGATCTGGTACTGGCCGTCTTCAATTTTGCGAAGCGTGATGGGTTGGATAATCCCAATTTCCTTAATCGAAGCAGCCAATTCATTCAAAGCTTCTTCGTCAAATTTCGTCCGGGGCTGAAAAGGATTAGCTGAAATCTTGGAAATTTTGATTTCGTTGACTGAAGATCCAATTTCTCTTGGAGAGTAACTGTCAGCTCCATCAATCAAAGCACTCAAACCTCTTCCTAATGCGTTCTTTTTTGCCATAATCAAAAGGTCTTATTCGATAATTTTCCTTGAATTCTTAATTTTAGTCAACCCGTTATTTTGGAGAAGCTCGCGGGCAAGGTTCATGTAACTGACAGAGCCTTTTGAAGTTGCATCGTGAATGATCGAAGGTTGTCCGTAGCTGGGGGCTTCTGCCAGTTTTATATTGCGTTGAATCACTGACTCAAATACCATTTCCTGAAAATGTTTTTTGACTTCTTCCATTACCTGATTCGATAAATTCACCCTCGAATCGAACATGGTCAGCAGGAACCCTTCAATTTCAAGTTCAGGATGCAATTTGGTTTGAATGATCTTGATCGTATTCAAAAGCTTTCCAAGGCCTTCCAACGCGAAATACTCGCATTGCACCGGAATAATTACTGAATCAGCCGCAGTGAGCGCATTGACGGTTATCAGGCCTAATGAAGGCGAACAGTCGATAAAAATAAAATCATAGTCGTTCTTGATTTTTTCGATCACATGACGCAGGACTTTTTCGCGGTTTGGCAGGTTAAGCATCTCAATTTCAGCTCCAACAAGGTCGATGTGCGAAGGGATCAGGTCCAAACCCGGAATTTCGGTATTTAGTATGATTTTGCGCGGATCAAGTTCGTCAACAATACATTCGTAAATGCTGGTTTTTACATTTTTTACATCAAACCCGACTCCTGAAGTAGCATTTGCCTGTGGATCGGCATCAATGATCAATACTTTATATTCTAAAACAGCCAGACTTGCTGCCAGGTTTATCGCAGTGGTGGTTTTTCCAACCCCTCCCTTTTGGTTCGCAAGCGCAATTACTTTTCCCATACAAAAACTACTTATTGGATACGACGCAAAGTTAATATTTTAAACCTATACAGGTAGCGAAAAAATGCTAATTAAGCTTAATAGCGCTAACTATGCATGTATGGAACAGATTTTAAGTGAGATTCAGATCAGCTGAATTTTTCTGGCTTCCTTCTTTAGTTGCTCTACATCAATAGGAACAACACCCAATTTTTCGCATACCAATCCACCGGCCAGATTGGAAAGTTGCGCCATAAAAGGAATCGGCATTCCAGCTGCCAGACAAAGACTTGCAGCCGCAATCACAGTATCCCCGGCTCCTGAAACGTCTGCAATATCGCGGACCTGCGAAGGATAATAGTTTTGCTTGACCCCATTGGTCAGGAAAACTCCCAATTCGGATAGGGTGATAAAAAGAAGCCCGATTTGGTTCTCTTTTTTGAAGTTCTCGGAGACCTTCTTCAATTCTTCCATATCGGTTTTTTCGATCTGTAATTTCAATCCATCCCTAAATTCTTTAAAGTTTGGCTTAAATAAATCGACCTGCTGGTAATTATTGAAATTTCGGCTCTTTGGATCGGCAGCGGTAATAATGTTTTTGGTTTTGGCCAGTGCAATCACATTTTTAATGAGTCCGGGAGTGATCAGTCCTTTGTCGTAATCCACAAAGATTACAATATTAATATTCTTGCTATTAATGATTTGACTAATGCGATCAAAAACTGTGTTTTCAAATTCCTCATCAATTAATGCCGAAATTTCCTGATCGACCCTTGAAATTTGCTGTCCCCCGCTGATGATCCGTGTTTTGACGGTGGTCATTCTTTTCGGATCAACGAAAATCCCGTCATTGATCAGATTATTTTCTTTCATCAAATCGGCAAAAATCCGTCCCTTTTCATCATCTCCTATGATCGAAATAAGAATAGGAGTTGCACCCAATGCCTGTATATTCAGCGATACATTGCCTGCGCCGCCTAATCTGTTTTCCTGCTTGGTTACAGTAACAATTGGAATTGGTGCTTCGGGCGAGATTCGGTCAACTTTTCCCCACAGATAACTATCGACCATCGCATCGCCAATTATCAGTACATTTAATTCCGCGAATTTACTGAAAACCTGTTCAATATTGTCTTTGTTCACTTCCTGGTTTTTTCGATGCGACAAAAGTAGTAAAATAACCTACTTAAAAAATGTGTGTTCCTGCAAATTCAGAAAGCTTATAAAACACGAATGGGAACAATCCTTTTAGGAAAGTTCCCATTCACTTTTGGTCTACCCAAAGGTTTCCCTCAGTGCCAGACTACGGTTATTCAAGTCGGCTGTTTCATCCGGTTTCTCCAACCATTTTTCTCAGCCTTGAGCTTTCCTGAAATACCTGTTACGGAATTTCATTCCAGCCGTTCGTTCGACTCTTCCAAAGAATCGTCTTCCTGAACTAAGTTCCAATCCTGACCACCGTGTTCATTGGGTTTTTCAAACCGATGACTGGTGAAAAACTACTTGTTATCCGAAGATCAGTTCGTTTTCAGTGTGACCCATGTCGAAACCAAGGTTTCTTTGAGTCTCCTGCCATTTTTTGAATCAACATTTAATTGAACGCTTTACGATCAGTTGTCCTGTTGATGAACCTCCACCTTGCAGTTTTGATTCAAACTTCAGCTTTTCCTGAATGCAGATCCGAAAATCTGAATGATCGGAATTTCAATACAATTAAGTACCTAGATCCCTTTCCACTCATTCGAAGCAACTTTTTATCGCTCGTCTGATGTTTTAAAGGTAATGATTTTTGCCGACTCACGTAAATAATATTACCTATTTTGAATGAACGATGTATGATCTGCACTTATTAACAAATGTTGATAACTTTTTGTTGTGTCAATTGATTGAAATACTGTGTTGTATGATTCTGTCTGTAGTGTTATTTGGCATTATTAACAATTCGACTGATTCATTTTTGTTGTTTTGGCCAGGAATTTCATCCAATAGGCAGATTCAACAAGTATTTGAACATCAGAAATTTGGCTGATTGTTTTTCAGGACAATGTTTAAACCGTTTTCAAGCCGGAATTCAGCGGTTTCAACGCCAAATTCCTTCAATGAAGCGCGAAATCCTTCGTTCATCATCTGTCCTGCCCTTAACGGAAATTCGATCAGGGCCGGAAAATTGGCTTCATTTTCAGGATGATGATAAAACTCAAGACAGGTTTCCAGCTTTGTTGAAAGATAGATTCGGCAAGCCATTGGTCTTGCATCGTATGCCGAGCACGAACCATCAACGAGCAAAGGACAGGGTGATTTGAATTTCAGTATCTCTGATTCAGTTAAATCAGCCGTCAATTTCAGTTTCTGATCTGTTCTTCGAACGAGTTCCGAAAGTTCCTCCGGTTTAAAATTCGATTTAATCTGTTCCGAAAGAAAATGTAATTCGTATGAATTTGCAAAAACTGCCTGGTGGCAGCACCAGTGGCATCCTTTAAAACAGTCAATACCCTTGTTTTGCCTGCTGGCCAGGGCAATTATTGAATCGTTTAAACTGTCAATGCCGGCATACAACAGCTCAATGGCAGTGAACAAAGTTTTGTTGGAGAATCCCTGGCTAACAGCGGTTTGGCCAAGTCGGTAACCATCAGCATAAAAAATGCGATCATTTTCGTTGAAGTGTTTTTGTTCCGGAGGCATATTTTTGATTTTTCCAGGCAAAAATAACTTTACTTCTATGGAAAGGCGTAATTTGGAAATTTATTTTAAAAGCTCAAAACTGTAACGATGAAACTCATTCTGTCCGTATTTTTATTGCTTTCGGTTAACCTGGTTTATCCAAAGCCAATTGATTACTTTCCGGTTCCTGCAACTGAGATGGTCAGGCATACCTATTTTACACTTTCGTACAATGAGAAATATGAAGAAGCGAATTGGGTTTACTATACCTTGACTGATAGCATGGTCATGAATGGAAGGGAGGAGAGGAGTAATCAATTTAAAGTTGATCCACTTGTTCCGACAGGTTCGGCAAAGTCATCGGATTATACTAAAAGCGGATACGATCGTGGTCACCTATGTCCTGCCGGAGACATGGGATTTGACCCAAAGGCCATGCTAGAAAGTTTTCTGATGTCGAATGTTTCACCTCAAACGCCTGATTTTAATCGCGGAATTTGGAAAGAGCTTGAAACCGAAGTTCGCGGATGGGCAAAAAAGGAGCACCAAATTATCATAGTAACAGGTCCTGTTTTTAAAGATAATAAAGGGACGATCGGGAAAGATCATGTTTTGGTTCCCGGATATTTTTACAAAATCATTTTTGTGCCCTCCGGCAAGCCAAAGATGATCGCCTTTTTGCTTCCAAACGCCAGGAGTGACCGACCAATCAAGGATTTTGCAGTAACCACCGATGAAGTTGAAAGACAATCCGGCTTAGACTTTTTTCCTCAACTTCCGGATAGTATTGAAAACAGGCTTGAAGCGAAAGTCGAGCTGGCGGGTTGGTTTGAAGGATATGCCCCTTCGGAACCACTTGTTGCTCAAGCAAAACCAGCAGAAAAACGAGTCAAATCAGACCTGGAGTTTTACCTGATCTTGGTTTCGGTTATCCTGGTAGCAGTATTTTTTGTTGGATTTTGGAGCAGAAAAAGAAAGCATTAAGAATCAAACCATCAACAAAAATATTTTCCCGGATTGTTCAATATAATCTCACGACTTGCGATATATCAACCCATTTTTTTGTAAAAAAGGTTTGGAACTAATCTGAAAAAGCTACTTTTGCAGCTTCATTTTGGAATTCAAAAAACATCCGGAAATTTAAAAATATGGAAAGCGAATCGTTAATTCTCTTTTTTATAGTTGCAATCATCCTGGTTGGTGGGGCAATTATTTTTTCAACCCTCGTAGCTCCAAATTCCTTTAATCCTGTTAAATCAGAACCTTACGAATGCGGTATTCCTTCCGAAGGGCCTGCATGGATTCAGTTTAATGTGGGCTATTATCTATTTGCCATTATTTATCTTGTTTTCGATGTGGAAACGGTGTTTTTGTTTCCCTGGGGCGTGGTGATGAAAACCATCGGAATGAGGGCGTTTATCGAAATCATTATTTTCTTCTTCATACTTGGTCTGGGTCTTCTGTATGCCTGGAAAAAAGGAGCTTTGAAATGGGTGTAAAAATCAAATCAATGGATTATGAAGATTTCGGAGATAATGAGTCTCTGGAACTTCTGAAAAAGTCGGGCAGCAATATTTTCCTGACCAGTGTTGACAATCTTCTGAACTGGGGTCTTTCCAACTCAATATGGCCGCTCACTTTTGCAACCAGTTGTTGTGGAATTGAGATGATGGCTGCCGGTGCATCGCGTCACGATTTTGCCCGTTTTGGGATTGAAGTTTACCGCGCTTCGCCACGTCAGGCCGATGTGATCGTCATTGCCGGAACCATCGTCCATAAAATGGCGCCAGTACTGAAACGGTTATACGACCAGATGCCCGATCCGAAATATGTGATTGCCATGGGTGCCTGCGCTGTTTCCGGAGGTCCGTTTTTCTACAACAGTTATTCGGTAATTCGTGGTGTCGATCATGTAATTCCGGTCGATGTTTACATTCCGGGATGTCCGCCGCGCCCGGAGGCTTTACTCTATGGAGTGATGCAACTTCAGCGGAAAATTAAGAGTCAAACCATCTTCAACCCTGAAGAAGAAACCGATAAACTGCTTTAATTTTCGAAATCTATGCTTAGCAGACAGGAATTAACAGATATCATCAGGATTTTTGAACCTGACGCCGAATTTCCGGAAGGAACTCAACTTTTAGAAGTCATTGTTCCGGCAGAAAAAATATTCGCACTGGCAGAAAAACTGAAATCGGATCAAAAAACCGCCTTCAATTATCTGATTAACGAAACCGCCGTTGACTTTCTAACCCACATGACTGTTGTTTATCATCTGGAATCAACCGAATTCAGGCATCTGATTGTGTTAAAATCGATACTTTCGGATCGTGAAAACCCGGCCATCGACAGTTTTACTGCTTTGTATCCGACTGCTGAATATTTTGAACGCGAAATATTCGATTTGTTTGGAATCCGGTTTAACAATCATCCAAACCTGAAACGTCTTTTTCTGGAAGACGATTACGGATACCCGCTTCGCAAGGATTTCCGCGACGAAATAAATATCATTGAACGTTAAAACTCAACTAATGAGTGAAGAAATTATACAAGACGTGATTATCGGCGAAAGCGAGGATTACATCATCAATTTGGGTCCTCAGCATCCTTCCACTCACGGTGTTTTAAGGCTGGAAGTTTGCCTGAAAGGTGAAACGGTAAAATACCTGAACCCTCATGTCGGATATATCCACCGTGGTATTGAAAAGATGTGCGAGGCGATCACCTATCAGCAAATTATTCACCTGACCGACCGGATGGATTACCTTTCGGCACATATGAATAACGAAGCAGTATGCATGGTGGTTGAAGATGCCCTGCAGGTTGAAGTGCCGGAGCGGGTGAAATACATCCGCACAATTCTGGATGAACTCAACCGTTTGGCATCGCATCAGTTGTGGTGGTGTGCCTTTGGAATGGATCTTGGCGCATTGACAACCTTCTTTTACGGACTCCGCGATCGCGAACATATTCTCGATATTTTTGAGGAATCGTTCGGATCGAGACTGCTGCACAGTTTCAATACACCCGGAGGCCTGATGCACGATGTCCACCCAAATTTTCAGAAACGAATCAAAGATTTCATAAAATATTTCCGGGAAAAACTACCTGAGTATGACCAATTGCTGACCGGCAACATCATTTTTCAGAATCGTGCCAAAGGAATTGGTTATATGAGTAAGGAAACTGCCATTGGTTACGGCGTTACCGGTCCATCCGGACGTGGTTCAAACTTCTCGTGCGACATTCGCAAAATTGCACCTTACGGTGTTTACGATAAAGTTCAGTTCAACGAAATTCTCGAAACCGGTTGCGATACCTTTGCCCGCTACAAAGTCAGGATGGCCGAAATGTGGGAATCGCTGAGTATTTTGGAGCAACTAGTCGATAATATTCCTGAAGGTGATTTTACGGCTAAAATGAAACCCGTCGTCAAACTTCCGGCCGGTGAATATTTCCGGAGAGTGGAAACTGCACGCGGCGAACTGGCAGTTTACGTGGTAAGCGATGGAAACAAAAATCCTTACCGAATGAGGTTCCGGACGCCAAACTTCAGCAACTTATTCGTGATGAACGAAATTGCCTCCGGTTACAAAATTGCCGACCTGATCGCCATCAGCGGTTCACTCGATCTAGTAATCCCTGATATTGACCGATAAATGAGCACAAATATGTCATCAAACATCTACGATTTTTCGAAACTGACCGGTTCGGTTCACGCCTGGTTATCAGGCCTGATGTCGTCCGGCTGGGTCACTTTTACCGAACTGGTTCTCGTCGGATTGGTTTTCCTTTTATTATATGCACTGCTTGGACTATTTCTGGTTTACCTCGAACGGAAAGTTTGTGCCATCATTCAGAACCGCATCGGACCAAACCGGGTTGGAAAATGGGGAATCATCCAAACCATCGCCGACCTGGTAAAGCTTTTGCTGAAGGAATTGATTCCGATCCGAAAATCCGATCCGCTGTTATTCAACCTGGCGCCTTTCATCGTTATTATCTGTTCCTTCCTGGCCATGGCTGCATTGCCTTATGCCAAAGGACTTCAGGCCATCGATTTCAATATTGGCGTATTTTATGTGATGGCAGTTTCATCGCTCAGCGTGGTTGGTATTTTGATTGCAGGCTGGTCGAGCAACAGTAAATATTCGCTGATCGGAGCCATGCGAAGCGGCGCTCAAATTGTGAGTTACGAACTTTCTGTGGGACTTTCACTGCTGGCCATCGTGGTATTTACCGGAAGCATGCAACTTTCTACTATTGTTGAAAGTCAGGCAAACGGATGGTGGATTTTTAAAGGACATATTCCTGCATTCATTTCGTTTGTTATTTTCCTGATTGCCAGTACGGCCGAAATCAACCGTGGTCCCTTCGATTTGGCTGAAGCTGAATCGGAATTGACCGCAGGTTTTCATACCGAATATTCAGGGATTAAATTCGCCTTTTTCTTTCTGGCCGAATACATGAATATGTTTATTGTTTCAGCATTGGGAGCAACTGTATTCCTGGGTGGATGGATGCCATTTCATATCGGAAACTGGGAAGGATTCAATCACATCATGGACTTCATTCCATCGGCGGTTTGGTTCTTTACGAAAACATTCTTTATCATTCTGATCATCATGTGGTTTAAATGGACATTCCCACGTTTGAGAATCGATCAGCTTCTGACCCTGGAGTGGAAATACCTGTTACCAATCAGTTTGTTCAACATTGTATTAATTGCCTTCATCGTACTGATGGGCTGGCATTTTTAATCAAAACCGATGAATAGTATAGCCGAATATTTTACCGACCTGTATAAAGGAATTTCTTCGCTGTGGGCAGGGATGCGCATCACCGGGAAATACTTTTTCAGTCCACGGGCCATTGTAACCCAGCAATATCCTGAAAACCGGAAGACCCTGAAAATGGAAGACCGGTTTAAGGGCGAAATCATCATGCCTCACGATGCAGATAACCTGCATGCCTGCACCGGTTGCGGAATTTGTGAAATGAACTGCCCAAACGGTTCCATTGAGATTCTTTCCGACCGTGTGGCTAACGCTGAAGGCAAGATGGAACGGATTATCGACAAACACATTTACCATCTTTCGATGTGTACTTTTTGTGGATTGTGTGTGAAAACCTGTCCATCGGATGCACTGGCATTTGGTCAGGAATTCGAGCATGCTGTATTTGACCGGAATAAACTCACCAAAGTTTTAAATCAACCTGGTTCGAAACTTAGAAAGGAGGCCAAGTAATGAATGTATTCATGTTTTATTTGTTTTCAGGAATCATCCTGATTTGTTCACTTCTGACGATCACCACCCGAAGAATACTGCGTGCTGCTGTCTACCTGCTTTGCGTTCTGCTGGCTACTGCCGGTTTGTATTTCATGCTCAATTACCAGTTCATGGCTGCCGTTCAACTCACGTTGTATGCCGGAGGTATTGTGGTCCTGATTATTTTCAGTATTCTGCTGACGCACCACATTTCGCATCGTTTTAAACACCCCGATCTGACAAAATTAGTGATGGGTATCAGTGCCGCCGCAATTGGAAGCGGATTGGTCATCGCAACTATTTTGTCGCACAAGTTTGTGCCCGGAACTGCCCCGGAATTGCCGGTAAATATGACAGAGATTGGAAATCAATTACTGAGTACCGGAAAGAACGGTTATGTTTTACCGTTCGAGCTCATCAGTATTTTGTTACTGGCTGCAATGATTGCTGCGATTGTAGTTGCAAAAAAGGAAAAAAATAAAAACTCAGAAATATGATTCAGGGAATTCCACTCGAACATTTCTTAATCGTTAGTACGATTATGTTTTTTATCGGAGTTTGCGGTTTCATTATTCGCCGAAACCTGATTACCATGCTGATGGCTATTGAGCTCATCCTGAATTCGGTAAACATCAACTTCGTGGTATTCAACCGCTACCTGTACCCCGATCAGTTGCAAGGACAATTCTTTTCGTTGTTTATAGTTGGTATTGCAGCAGCCGAAGCTTCGGTTGCCATTGCCTTGATCATCAATATTTACCGGAAGTTGCAGAATATTGAAGTCGAGAATGTGAATGAAATGAAGTATTAAAAAAAAGAAATAAGGAATGAGAAATAAGGAAAATTCAAGATCGGTTTAGATGGTTCTTTTCTTTTTCCCTTTTCCTTTTTCCTGATTAAAATATAATTTTAAGAAATAAAGAAATGACGGGATATACCTACACTTTGTTTATTATAATGATTCCGCTGATCATGTTTTTGGTTACCGGACTACTGGGAATGAAATGGAAACCCATTGTTTCCGGATTGCTTGGGACAACCGGAATGGGAATTTCCTGGGTTCTTTCGCTCGTCACTGCCGGAAGTTACTTTTTCGGAGGTCACCATGCCGAAGGCTTTCAGACAATCATTCCATTCGAAATGAAATGGTTGCAATTTACGGATACACTGATCATCAAAATGGGTATTTTGCTTGACCCAATTTCGGTGATGATGCTGGTCGTTATTACTACCATTTCGTTTATGGTGCATCTATACAGCATCGGATATATGCACGGTGAAACAGGATTCGCCCGCTTCTTCGCCTTTCTGTCGTTGTTTACCTTTTCAATGCTTGGATTGGTGATCGCACCCAATATTTTCCAGATGTATATTTTTTGGGAATTAGTCGGTGTCAGTTCATTTCTGCTGATCGGATTCTACTATCAGAAACCTTCGGCAGTAGCAGCATCGAAAAAAGCGTTTATCGTGACCCGTTTTGCCGATTTGGGCTTCCTGATCGGTATTCTTATCCTTTCGTTTGTGACCGGAACTTTTGATTTCGCCAAACTGACTCAACCAGGAACAGCTATCTTCGGAAGCGCTGCTTCGATGAGTTTCCTGGGTATCTCGGCCATGACCTGGGCCATGACACTTATATTTATTGGCGGTGCCGGTAAATCAGCCATGTTCCCGTTACACATCTGGTTACCCGATGCAATGGAAGGCCCGACTCCGGTTTCAGCGTTGATCCATGCTGCAACCATGGTGGTTGCCGGTGTATTTTTGGTAGCCCGCATGTTTCCGGTGATCCATTTTCAGGCCCCGGCGACTCAGGAAATTATTGGATACGTTGGTGGATTCACCTCGTTATTTGCAGCTGTAATCGCGATCACTCAATACGATATTAAACGAGTTTTGGCATTCTCAACTTTATCACAGCTTGGTTACATGATGCTGGCACTTGGTGTTTCGGGATATGGTGGTGAAGAAGGTCTGGGTTACATGGCTTCCATGTTCCACCTGTTTACCCATGCCATGTTCAAAGCCTTGTTGTTCCTTGGAGCAGGTTCAATCATTCATGCTGTTCATTCGAACTACATGTACGATATGGGAGGCTTGCGCAAATATTTGCCCATCACCCACATGACCTTCCTGATTGCCTGTCTGACCATTGCCGGAGTTCCGTTTCTTTCAGGATTCTATAGCAAAGACGAAATTTTAGTGGCCGCCCTGGAACACAACAAACTTTTATTTGCGATTGAGTTTTTGGTTGCCGGTTTAACTGCATTTTATATGTTCCGCTTGTATTTCAGCGTCTTCTGGGGAAAAGACCGTCATTATCACCACACTCCGCACGAAAGTCCGCTGGTGATGACCATTCCCTTGATGTTCCTGGCAGTTGCTTCTATTTTCGCCGGATATCTTCCGTTTACCGAATTGGTCACTTCAGACAAAGTAGGATTTGAATCGCACATGAACTTTGCAGTAGCGATTCCATCGGTACTGATCGGATTGTTTGGTATCGGTATGGCCTGGATTCTTTACAAGAAAGAAAGCGATGTTCCGGCGAAACTGGCCGCTAAATTTGGCATGCTTTATACGGCCACCTACAACAAATTCTATTTCGACGAAATCTATCTTTTTGTGACCAAAAAAATCATTTTCAATTATATATCACGTCCAGTCGCCTGGTTCGACCGTCACATCATCGATGCATTTATGGTTGGAATCGGCTTGACAACCGAAAAAATATCTTATCAAATTAAAGGAATGCAATCAGGACAGTTGCAGCATTATGCATTTATGTTCGTTGCCGGTACCTTAGCATTGGCGCTTTCGATGATTTATTTGCTGATGTAATGAAAAGGAAGCCCCCCTTCTTATTCCCCCGAAGGGGGAAAGGTTTGGGAATTCTTTTTAAGTTGTTTAGCTCCTCTGGGAGCGAAATATTTGTAGCCCGGGGTTGAAACCCCGGGAATGAAAATGAAAAAAGAGGAAGTCGTCTGCCGGGAAAGTTGAATAAAATGAAAAATTTCTTTCGGACGAAACAAAGAATACCTTCAGAAAGGAAGGGAAAAGAATTCAGATAAGAAACAAAAATTTAAAATATACAAAAGTGAATATTCTAACTTTATTGGTCTTAATCCCGGTTCTCACCATGATCGCAGTCCTTTTTACCAAGGATTATAAAGGTGCCCGGCTCGCTTCGGCAATCGGAATGGGTATAGAACTTATTGCGACCGTTTACCTGGTGCTTGCTTACCTTGCTGCACGAAAAACCGGGATGATGCACGAGATGCTGTTTACTTCCGATTTCATTTGGTACCCTAGCCTGAACATTCATTTTGCTTTCGGGGTCGATGGAATTGCCGTAGCCATGATTGGTCTTACATCAATTGTGATTTTTGCAGGTATTTTTGCTTCCTGGGAACTTCAATACCTGACAAAGGAGTTTTTTGTATCGCTCATATTGCTTGTCACAGCTGTGTACGGGTTCTTTATTTCACTCGACCTGTTTACCATGTTCCTCTTTTACGAATTGGCGCTGATTCCAATGTATCTGCTGATTGGCCTTTGGGGAACAGGACCGAAAGAAAAATCGGCCATGAAACTGACCCTGATGTTGATGGCAGGTTCGGCTTTGATTGCGGTTGGAATACTGGGCCTTTATTATAATTCGGCTCCAGGTGGTGGCCAACTTACTTTTAATATTCTTGAAATCTCAAAAATAAAAATTCCGGTTGCAGCCCAGCGGTTCTTCTTTCCGTTTGCATTTGTTGGCTTTGGAATCCTTGGCGCTTTGTTCCCTTTCCATACCTGGTCGCCCGATGGTCATGCTTCGGCGCCAACAGCGGTTTCAATGCTTCATGCCGGGGTATTGATGAAACTGGGAGGATATGGATGTTTCCGCGTAGCCATGTTCCTGATGCCACAGGCAGCTCAGGAAATGGCATGGATTTTCATTATCCTGACAACCATCAGTGTGGTTTACGGAGCTTTTAGCGCCATCTGGCAAAACGACCTGAAATTCATCAATGCTTATTCATCGGTGAGCCATTGCGGATTGGTAATTTTCGCTTTACTGATGATGAATCAAACAGCCATGGACGGAGCAATTCTTCAAATGATTTCTCACGGTTTGATGACAGCCCTTTTCTTCGCCTTGATTGGTATGATTTACGGAAGAACACACACTCGCGACGTTAGGGAAATGGGCGGACTGATGAAGGTCATTCCTTTCCTTGCGGTAATTTATATGATTGCAGGATTTGCTTCATTGGGTCTTCCGGGATTAAGTGGTTTCGTTGCAGAGATGACTGTTTTTGTTGGCGCTTTCCAACATCATGATATGTTCCACCGTGTGGTGACAGTTATTGTTGCGTCGTCAATCGTAATCACAGCAGTTTATATTTTGCGTGTGGTTGGATTGATCCTGCTTGGCCCTATCAAAGATGCGCACCACGAACATCTGCATGATGCTAAATGGTACGAAAAACTCAGCACGGTTACTTTGGTTTTGTCGGTTGCAGCAATTGGTATTGCACCACTTTGGTTGTCGGAAACCATTATTGCAAGTTTAAAACCAATCGTGGAAAAACTGGCGTCAATACTGTAATAGCCCCCTAAATCCCCCGAAGGGGGACTTGGAAAAAGAAAATAAAAGGTGATAAAAAAGAAAATAATATAAACGAAGTGTTCTTCAACTCCCCTCCTTTGGAGGGGTTGGGGGAGGCTTTAATTTTTTGAATATGGATCTCGGACAATTTATACTCATGCGCCACGAATTGCTGCTCACAGTGGCAGCCCTTGCCGTTCTGGTTGCTGAAATCTTTACCAGCGAAAAGAACAAATCGAAAATTATCAATTTCACATTGGTGCTTTTCGCTTTGGTAACCATCATTGGTTTTATTCCCGGAGAAAACGGAACATTGTTTGGCGGATCCTACCAGTCGAGCCAACTGACTGCGTTTATGAAAAACGTTCTTAATCTGGCTGTGTTGATTGTCTTTCTTCAGGCCGAAGGATGGTTACGGAAACCGGAAAATGCAGACAAAATCAGTGAATATTTTGTTTTGACCCTGTCAACACTGATCGGTATGAACTTCATGATTTCAGCCGGCGACTTTCTGATCTTTTACATCGGACTCGAAACTGCTACTATCCCGATTGCCGGGTTGGCCGCCTTCGACAAATACAAAAGCCAGTCAGCCGAAGCTGGTATCAAATTAATTTTGTCGTCTGCACTGTCGTCAGGAATTCTCTTATTTGGTCTTTCGATGATTTACGGTGCCACCGGATCGATCTACTTTGCCGACATTGCCGCCAAAGTGGCCCCAACGGGTTTGATCGCACTTGGATTTGTCTTCTTTGTGAGCGGAATGGGATTCAAAATATCGTTGGTTCCTTTCCATTTCTGGACAGCCGACGTTTACGAAGGTGCTCCAATCAATGTGACTTCATACCTTTCAGTCGTTTCAAAAGGTGCCGCAGCATTTATCTTCACCATCGTTGTGTTCACCGTTTTTAAAAATATTGTCGATCTGTGGAAACCAATGATTTATACTCTGGCTGTTGCCACAATGACAATTGGTAACCTGTTTGCCATGCGTCAGAACAATATCAAACGGTTTCTGGCCTTTTCATCGGTTGCGCAGGCCGGTTTTATCCTGTTGGGTATTCTGGGTGCCGGCGAGCTGGGAATGACCGCAATTGTATATTTCGTGCTTGTTTATGTGTTCACCAACCTTGGGGCTTTTGGCGTTGTTGCTGCAATTCACAATGCTTCGGGAGTTGAAACAATTTCAGGATACAATGGTCTATATCAAACAAATCCGAAACTAAGCTGGCTAATGACCATTTCGTTGTTTTCTTTGGCGGGAATTCCACCAATTGCAGGTTTCTTCGGAAAATTCTTCCTGTTTACCGCAGCGGCAG
>JANXYV010000003.1 GCA_025355875.1 Prolixibacteraceae bacterium
CATCAATTTTACCGTATTTGAGCGTTATTTTTGAACCACAATAAAAGCACTTTTTTTATTCATATTTTTGATTTCTCGCAAAGCTATACCAATAAAGGATTACAGAGGTTTTCACCATTCTTTTTGTCCATTAACCCGAAATAAAGAATTACACCTTGACGATCAGGACGAAATCCTTACCTTTTTTACCGGTTCACTACAAATTTCTTTGATTCGGTTTTACCGGTTTCAGAGGTGAAGTGGATGAAATAGATTCCGTTACGAAACCCTACAGCAACCTTTTTCAGAGCTTCACAGCTTCCTTTTTCAAGCATAGTTCCACTGATGGAGTATATCTCGTAATTTCCTTTTGAGGATGGAGCTATTTCAATTGACTGATGGTTTGAAATAATGCTGAAAAGTGTTTCTTTCCCGGCTTTCAAATCATTCACTGCCGAGGGCAAAAAATCAGTTTCGTAAGTGTAGCCTTCATCCGGTCCTCCTATCAGGTCACCATACACGATTCCACGACCGGCTGTCGACATGTAAACCCGACCATAGACACGCGGGTCGCCCAATACTTCGTTGGCGTTTCCGGTGCCTCCAAATTCATGCAAATCATCATTGATTCGGATCCAACTCACGCCTTCGTTATCCGACCGGTAAATACCTTCAACGGTTCCAACTTTTCCCCAGATATAAATGGCTGGAAAAGTCTGTCCTGGTGCAGGTTTGCCAAAGCCCAGCGCCTCGCATGTAATGACCGAAGAAATCTTTTTAAATGTCGGAACATTGTTCACCCAGACTGTACGGAATAATCCATTTGAGGCAGCCGGAATCCAGATGTCGCCTTCAAATCCCGGTGTTGCTCTGATTTTTCGCGTCTGAGATAAGGCACCGTTTGTGGAGCTTCCCGAAAAGGTTTGACCACCATCGGTACTGGTATATAGTTTCGATCCGGTGACTGAATAGAATTTCTGCGGATTCACACGGTCAGAAATAACCCGCACACCGGTTGGTAAACCGGTCGATTTGATCCAATTGGTTTTATCTGAAGTCGTATATGCTGCTAATTTATCCGGACACCAGACAATTGTTATTCCATTCGCAGAAACTGCCAGGGATCCGTTTTCTGCTTCAGGAATTGGAACCGGAAGTTTGATCCAAGTCTTGGCATTGTCAGTCGAATAATACGATGGCTGTTGTTTGCCGGCATTTCTTCCTCCGGCGCGTGCAACAATTCCCGGGTTTTTCTCAGCAAAATCAAGCGTGGCGGTCGATCCAATCGAAGGGTTGTGTTTCCCCAACGGCGCTGCAAAATCAAGTTCAGTATTTCTGAACCCATCGTAATCGCCAATGACCGAAATCATTGGAGCCCCAAACGGTGGACTGATTAAATCCAAAGGAACTGTTTCCTCAAGTCCTTTTACCTGAAAAAGCCAGGTGGAGGTGGCTGCCGAAAAATTTTGGGTCATGAAAAGTCCGTTTCCTGAATTGATAAATGCCCGGTCAGGATTAAATGGATCGAGTACAAGGCTGGTAGCCCAATGGAGCGAAACAGCGCCTTGTCCGGCTGTTTTCGGATCGGCCCAAACAAATTCTCCGCGGTCAAGCTTCATCTTCCTGCTTCCGAACATGGCAGTCCAGGTAGTTCCGCCATTGGTGCTCCGGTATACTTCGTCTCCCCAGACCGTCCCAGAGGTCGACCAGTTTTGCGCCCACCAGGTATTGGTGGACGAAGTTACCAGGATATCAGGATTGGAAAGTGAAAAGGAAATGCTGCTCAAGGCTGGTCCATTTGTCTTTACAGGGCTGATATTTGTCCAGGTTTGAGTACTGATCTGATATTTCATCAGCGCCCCTTTGTCCATGGCTTCTCCTGTACCGCCGGCATGTGGCCCGGCTCCGGTTGCATAGGTGACATATAAAATTCCGGAGGGAGTGATAGCTATTCGTTGCGGCATTTTGTCGGTAAGAGTTCCGGGAACAGGGTTCCAGCTTGCTCCACCGTCTTCGCTCACATAGAAATTTGGGTCAGTGTATCGCGAGACTCCCGCAAAAATTCGTTTGGAGGGTGTTCCCGGAGTTCCGCTGGAAGGATCGAATGCGACAACACAAACGCCCACCGAATTGGGAGTGGTTGTTACCGGAAAACTTGCCACTTTGCTCCAGGTTTTTGCCATATCGGTACTTTTCCAGAGACCGGATTTCCGTGATCCACAGAAAAGAATGGTGGAGTCATTCGGGTCGACGACCAGTCGCTCTCCCGTTCCGCGGCCATATCCGTTACCATGAATCATAAAAGGTACAACCGACTTTTTAAAGGTGTCGCCATAATCATCGGAATAAAGGATGGCCGGAGGAGTTGAGAAATATTCCAACCCGGCCGACATATATACCCGGTTAGGATGTTGCGGATCAATGGCAATGCTTTCAATTCCGAGGTAACCCATCTCGTCCCGGCTGATCCAGTCATTTAATGCTTTCCAGGTTTGGGTCTCTTCGATCCAGCGGTAGGCTCCGCCGACATCGGTGCGGGCAAAGATCAGGTTTTGTTTGGTCGGACAAGTCACGATTCCTGAAACATAACCACCGCCACCGATAATGACGTTTTTCCAGGTATATTGATCGGCTGCATAAATCAGGTGAGGAAAGATCAGCAATAAAAGACAGAGACGGAGGATTGATTTCATAGTTCGGAAAATATCGGATGCGAATGAATTATATCGGTTTGATTTCAGGTTCCAAAAGTAGACTTTTTTGTTTGTATCGGTATCAGCATATTGTTTGTTATCCAATGAATGATGATTTTCTTTGGAAATAGACTGGATAATTGATCGGGCGTTAAGTTTTAATAAATATTCGGTTCGTTAGATGGCAAAATTGACTAGCCCTGACCGAGTCTTTTTAGTTTTGCCGCAGAGAAAATGGCAATTGCCAATAATCGAAAATTACATTTTCAGGTCCGATTTCCGGAACCTGAAACTTGGAACCTGAAACTAATTTATGTGGGTATTTCTGGCGCTCTCATCGGCAGTTCTTCTTGGGGTTTATGAGGTTTTTAAAAAGCTTTCGGTTCATAGGAATGCTGTAATTCCAGTTCTTTTTTTATCCACGTTAACCAGTTCAGTCATCTTTATTCCGATTACCATTGGATCAGCGGTTTATCCAGAATTCTTTCAATCAATTCAGCTTTTTGTACCTCCGATTACTTTGGAACAACACGGATTGATTTTCCTGAAATCGATACTCGTTGTTTCGAGTTGGATACTTGCTTTTTTTGCGGTAAAAAACCTTCCAATCACACTGGTAGCTCCAATCAGGGCAACCGGACCGATCTGGACCTTGCTGGGAGCAATTCTGATATATGGTGAACATTTGAATGCCTACCAGTGGGCTGGTGTTTTGATTACCTTATTGTTCTTCTACTTGCTTTCGACCACCGGAAAATCGGAAGGAATCCACTTCTCGACCAACAAATGGGTATTTTTTATCATCGCCGGAACTTTCCTGGGCGCAGCCAGCGGATTGTACGATAAATTTCTGATGCGACACATCGACCGGATGGCCGTGCAAGCTTGGTTTTCGTTTTATCAGGTTGCAATTCTTTTCCCGGTTTTGGTCCTCACACGTTGGCGATTACCCAAAACCGAACGGATTCAATTTCAATGGCGCTTGTCGATTCCGCTCATCGGAGTTTTTCTTGTTTTGGCTGATTATCTGTATTTTAATGCATTGAGCTTTCCGGAATCCATGATTTCGATTGTTTCAGCGCTTCGGCGGGGTGGGGTGGTCATCTCGTTTGTTATCGGGGCATTGGTTTTTCATGAAAAAAATATTCCCCGAAAGGCCGTCTTCCTTGTCGGAATATTAATTGGTATTTTGCTAATTTCGCTGGGAAGTCATTAAGTTCCAAATTTCAAGTTCCAAGTTCCAGGTTTCAAGTTCGCTGGAAAATACGATGAGATTGAAAATCTAATCTTTGAAAACTAATTTCATGAATTATGAAGAAATCATTCATTTACATCCTGATCATTTTGGTTTTGGCATCCTGCACCAAAACCAAACCTGCTTCCGATTCGCAACAGTTGATCGGCGCTGATCTTGCATTTTCGGAATACTCTGTTAAGTATGGAATTCAGAAGGCATTTGTCGAATTTGCCCACGACAGCGTGACGATTCTCAAGGATAAACAATTGCCTTTGGTTGGTAGACAAAGACTTATCAAAAGCTATGAAGGGAAAAGCGACAGCGGTCAGGTGCTCACCTGGAAACCCGTAAAAGCGTTGCTTGCCGAAAGTGGAGAACTGGGTTATACTTATGGTTTATGGACTTTTACCTTCAAAAATAATACTTCGCGCGGTACATACCTGACTATCTGGAAGAAGGATGTCAAAGGCAACTGGAAATATATTGCGGATACAGGCAATGAACTATAAGAAACAGGAAGGAGGAAAAAGCAAAAAGGAAAGAAGAAAAATGTCATTAGTTATCTTAATCCTGGAAATCCTTTAAAGAAAAAGAAACAAACCGCAATTTGGGATTCCAACTTTTTCCTTTTTTATGAATTTATTCTCTTTTTGGTTAATACCCCGACCCTTGGGTCGGTTCCGCTTTCGCCATGTGCGTTAGCCTTTTTGATACCTCGCGGGCTTGCCCCGAGGTAGTTCATTTGTATGGTAATGCGGCCAGCACTTCGGCCAGGCGGTTCATGCCTTCTTCCAGCTTTTTATTTACCATCATCTTGATCATCATACTCATATCTGCATCCAGCGTCAGCCGGAGTTTGGTTTCGCTGTCGTTGACGGGAAGAAGTTGAATCCAAAAGATGATGCCGATTGGCATGCTTCCGGTGCTGTTTATCTTGATGGTTTTAAATGGTTCGCGTTCGATGATCCGGATTTCGGCCAGACCCATTCCTGCAATCTGGAACCGGCACGAATCGGCATCCGATTCGAAATTGGAGATTTTAATCTGGGGGATTTGCTCTGTCATTTTTGTTAAAAGCCCGTCGTTGATGTATTTCGAGAGGTTTTCGAAGTTCGACAAATAGTTGAAAACAATTTCGTGATTTTTGTATACTATTTTAACATCACTAACATATTTTGTGGCTAACATATCCGGTCGTTTTTGAAATAAAAAATCCCCTTCTCCACATAAGAAAAGGGGAAATTATCTGAATTAATAAATACTTTATTTGCCCCAGCTTTCAGGATGCTCGCGCCATTGATTGAGTTTCTCAACTTCTTCAGGTCTAACATCACCCGATTGTAACGCAAGGTCAATCAACACCTGATAGCGGCTTAAAGTCGTTAGTTCAAGTCCGGCATCTTCGAAGTTTTTGCGGGCATGTGGAAAACCATAGGTAAAAATAGCCAGCATTCCCAGAACATCACCGCCAAAATTGGTAATGGCTTCAGCAGCTTTCAGGCTGCTTACTCCCGTCGAGACCAGATCTTCGATAATCACAATTTTCTGGCCGGCTTTCATGTCGCCTTCGATCAGGTTTTCCAGACCGTGATCTTTTGGTTTTGCCCGGACATAGATAAAAGGCAGTCCTAATTCCTGTGCAACCAGCATTCCGTGGGCGATTGCACCGGTAGCTACCCCGGCAATCACCTCAGCCTGAGGATATTTTTCACGGATGATTTTGCAGAATTGTTCACAGATAAAAGTCCGTTCTTCAGGATAAGACATAATTTTGCGGTTGTCACAATAGATTGGGGCTTTCCAGCCAGATGCCCAGGTAAACGGATTATTGGGCTGAACTTTTATGGTGTTGATGTGAAGCAGTTTCTTTGTAACTTCGATTTGAATTTGTTCGATCATGATTCTTTTGTTTTAACTAATAATGCCCACAAATGTACAAAGTTTTTTTCAATGGTTCCACCATTCAGATTGCTTCCGGTGAGAATAAATCATCAAAAAATAACATGGCCCGGATCATTCAATATGATGGTTACAATTCAGTAGATCAGATTATTGGTGAAATAGAGTTGGGTAATCAATCCACTGATTTTATCATTGTGTATCCTGAAACCGACCATATTTGGACGCAATTTAAAAGTTATTTTAAAGAGATTCGGGCCGCTGGTGGATTGGTTCAAAATAGCGAAGGATCGTTTTTGTTTATAAGGCGGTTGGCAGTTTGGGACCTTCCGAAGGGAAAAATTGAAAAGCATGAAACTCCTGAAAATTCGGCCATTCGCGAAGTGGAGGAGGAGTGTGGCCTGACGAATCTGAAAATAATCAGACCGTTGGATTCGACCTTTCACATTTACCGCTCGCATTATTTGTCGTTTCCGAAGAATTTGGTTTTAAAAGAAACCAAGTGGTTTTTAATGAATTATTCAGGAAATGAAACACCCAAACCTCAGGTGGAAGAAGATATTGAAGAAGTCAGGTGGTTTGCAGTTTCAGAATTGAGTATTCCGCTGTCAGATACCTACCGGAGTTTGAGTGAGTTTTTAGATACAAATCTTCAAAAAAGATAACCGTGGCTGGAGAAAAAGATTTGAAAAATCTGCTGAAATCGCTGAACCCCGAACTTCAGGCGGGCGAATTCGTTTTTTGTTCGGTCAATGATTTGGCTGAATTGAAAATGGAGGATATTGCGATGATGTTGAGGGAAAATGAAGGTATTACGGTCATTGTGAAAAGAGAATTGGCCGACCAGATGAAACTAGAGTATTCATTTGTTGCATCGTGGATTACTTTGAACGTCCATTCTTCGCTGGAAGCAGTAGGTCTGACAGCGGTGTTTTCCAAAGCGCTTTCTGATGAGGGTATCAGTTGTAATGCAGTTGCAGCGTACTTTCACGACCATATTTTTGTCGGGCAAAACGATACTGAAAAGGCGATGAATATTTTGTCCGGGATTTCAGGTGGTGGCAATTCCTGATTGTTATTTCTTTTGCATTTCCTTAAAATAATCGCTTTTGAAAATTTGCCCCAACTGACGATCAAGTCCGTCGATTGGGTTTGGCGCCGGCGAGAGCAGTAGTTTTCCATCTTTGCCTATCAGGAATGAATTCGGATACGTTTTCACTTTATAGGTTTCGGCGACATTACTTTCGGTGGAGGTGAAAATGCCAGCCCATCCTTTTTCATTCTGAAAGCCGGAAAAGGACGGAATCACATTGATGATCACCAGCTTTCCCTGATAATGGGTGGCGATTACTTTTAATTCATCGAGATGCTGGCGGCAGATGGTGTTTTTCGGTTCCGTAAAATGCAGATAAATATAGGTATTCGGAAAATCGGAAAGATTTACTTTCTGACCTTCCTGATTTTTTAGGGTCAATGCTGGAGGATTTGTTCCGCTACTTAACCAGGTGAGTTTCGTACGGATCAGTTGGGCCGTTTTCTGCTCATATGCGCTCCAAGCCAGGTTTTTAACCTCATCGAACATTTTCAGGATGGAATTTCTGGAAAATTGTTTGCCATAGTAGGCGTCTTTCATTGATTTTAGCAAAACCCAATGCGATAACTCCGGGTTGAAATGCATTTGTTTCTGAAAGTATTTGTCCAGATTCATCAAGTCGGAATTGTTGATGAGGCTACTGATTTCCTGTCTGTTAGAAGCATTGGCCAGAATTTCGAGGTAATTCTGGAAAACCTGGTTAAAAATGGTGGTATAGGCAGCCAGTTGGTAATTTGGCTTGATCGCGGTAAAATAGGTTTTCATAAAAACAGCCGATTTCCCCTGATTCATGGCAAAGTCCAGATTTGCCTTCCTGAAGAGTTTATGTGACTCGAAAAAAACCGAGCTGGTGGCCGGAAATTTCTGATCCAGAATCCTTTTAACTGTATCAACAAGCGATTGGGAACGGCCCGCAAAAATATCGTCAAAATACTTGTTTTCACAGCTCGTGAACTCCTGTTCAAAGTTCTGGATCTGGAAATTCAGTTCCTCTTTCCCGGGATTTTTGGTGCCAAACCAAACTGGTTCAGGTTTTGTAAATGGATTCCGCTTTTGCGATTCGGTTAATGTCCGTTTTGGTGGAAATTGAATTTCGTACGATTTTCCGGGTTCCAGATAAATCGTTCCATGATAACCGTCAAAATCGGCGAAGCAAAGTGTGGTTTCTGGAAGTTCAAATTCGATTGAGAATGCACCTTCAGCATTGAACCGGAATGTGCCCAATCTGATTTTTTCTTCTGAAATAAAATCATGAAGCGTATTCAGTTCAATAGAATTTTGGGCATACTCAGGAGCTTTTCCTGAAATTTTTACGGGCGCGGCGAATGTTATTCCGTTCAGGAGAAAGAACAGTGCCACGGAAACGGAGAGCATTATCTTGGTATTCACAATATTCAAACAGGTAGTAAAAGCGATTGATAGGAATAACGGATCAAACCGGTATTTATTTCTTGATTTTGAAATCCTTGATATTTAATGCGGCCGGTATAAATTTGCTGGCATCGCCTCCGTGAAGGATAATGTCGCGAACAATGGTCGAGTTGATCGGGGTATGTTCGGGCGTAGTCAGGAGAAACACCGATTCGATCTGAGGGTGCATCATTTTATTAACCTGTGCGATGGCGCGTTCAAATTCGAAATCGGCCGAAGTGCGCAAACCACGCAGAATATACCCGGCATTCACCTTTTTGCAGAAGTCAACCGTCAGGCCTTCATAACATTCAACCGAAACTTTGGGTTCATCCTTAAAGACTTCACGGATCCATTGCTCTCTTTTCTCTACCGGAAAAAACGAAAGCTTGTTTGAGTTGTACCCGATCATGATGACGATTTTATCGAACAAAGACACCGCACGTTTCACAATACTTTCATGTCCAACAGTGAATGGATCAAACGATCCGGGAAAGATGGCAACCCGTTCCATGGTTCTATTTTTTTTACTGAATATTTGAGCGTAAATATAATGCATATTCATACGCAGCGAGCAAAGCAGAAGGTTTAATTCGTTTTGACCTGTCGTTCGCGGCTGAGAAGAAAAATAAGCAATAACGCAACAGTAGCAACCAAAGCGCTTATCATGAGCTGACCCGATTTGCTGATTTGGTAGAAGGAAGTCTTTTGCATGTCGTTCCAGTAAAGCATACTGAATAGTACAAGCCCATTGTTGATTGCATGGCCCAGGATACACAGAAAAATGTTTCTTGTGCGGAGCATAAGGATTCCGAGAACAAGCCCAAGTAGAAAGGTGGCCGGAAATTGCCATGGATTCAGATGGAACAAGGCGAATAGAAGAGCAGACACAAAAACTGCGGTAAATCGTGAATAATTCCGCATCAGCCCGTGCATAACGACGCCCCTGAAAATCAGTTCCTCGATAATTGGAGCCATGATCACAACTTTTAATATAGCACCATAGACACCGTAATCGCTTTCGAAAATTTTGTTGAACAATTCCCAGAACCACGACGGTGGGGGCAGAACTTTATCAAAAGCAATATTTACCTGATCAATCAGATTCTGTGCTCCCCACAGGAAAAAGAAAACCGGAACCACAATTAGAAAATTAAACATTTTGGACGGAAAAAGTTCCTTCAGGGGAACTCCAGCTTTTCGGTAAGCATAATAAAAGATGAAGAAACTGGATCCAAGGCCCAGTACGACCTTCTTGAATGGGTTAAACAGGTAATCTGTTCCATTGTAATAATCCAGCAATGCCAATGGAAAATCAACTACGGTTTGAATGAAAGTGTAGAGCACAATCAGGTGAATGGCTCCCAGTATGGTCGGGTAATACTTGGTCTGTATGTCGTTCACTCTATTCTGAATTTTGATTGAGTAAAAATAGCTTAGTTTTTGTAAAATCAAATGGTAAAAGTGTAGATTACTGAAAATGAAAGATTTGATTGGATCAAAATTGTAATTGTTTGAATAGTTGTTTTTTATCGAAAAAACTTCTCAAACAATTTGATTTTCTCAATTTAATGTACTTATTTTGCGGACTGTTTGAAAAATGTGAGATTCTGATTAAAAAGTAAGACAATGTCAAGAGTTTGTCAAGTAACCGGTAAAAAAGTAATGGTGGGTAATAATGTTTCCCATTCAAAACGCAGAACAAAGCGGAAGTTTCTTCCTAACCTGTTCAAAAAGAAGTTCTATCTGCCAGAAGAAGATCGTTGGATCTCGTTGACTGTTTCAGCGAACGGCATCCGTACTATCAACAAAAACGGTTTGAACGCTGCATTGAAAAGTGCAAAGGAACAAGGTTTTATAACAACTATTTAAAGCTTTAAGAAATGGCTAAGAAAGGTAATAGAATTCAGGTAATCATGGAATGTACCGAACAAAAGACCAGCGGGGTTCCCGGAACATCGCGGTACATCACTACCAAAAACAGGAAGAATACTCCTGAACGTTTGGAAAAGAAGAAATACAACTCAAACTTAAAACGAGTTACTGTACACCGCGAAATTAAATAACAAATAGTATGGCTAAGAAAGTAGTTGCTTCATTACAAAAAGGTGCCGGTAAAGGTCACGCAAAAGTGGTTAGAATGGTGAAATCCGAAAAGACCGGAGCTTACATTTTTCAGGAAGAAATTATTCTGAATGACGATGTAAAGGAATATTTTAAGAAATAGATCCAAAATTCTCTATAGAAAAAAGCTTTCATCCATGGTGAAGGCTTTTTTTATTGAGTTTCGATAATTCGTAGTTTGCTGCTCTTAAAATTGTGTCGTTATGGGTATTTTCGGAATTTTTAACAGGGAGAAAAAAGAATCCCTCGATCAGGGTCTTGCCAAAACCAAGGAAAGTGTTTTCTCGAAGATTGGCCGCGCCATCATTGGAAAATCGAAGGTTGATGACGAAGTTCTGGATAACCTGGAAGAAATCCTGATTTCGTCGGATGTTGGCGTTGACACGACCCTGAAAATCATCGATCGCATTGAAAAACGCGTTGCAGAGGATAAATACATGGGAACTTCCGAATTGAATTCGATCCTGAAGGAAGAAATTACCAATTTGCTGGAAGAAAATAACAGCGGAGATATTGACGATTTTGATCTTCCTGAAAGCAATGAACCGTATGTGATTATGGTTGTCGGGGTGAATGGCGTCGGAAAAACAACGACCATCGGGAAACTGGCCTATCACTTCAAAGCTGCAGGTAAGAAAGTGGTTTTGGGCGCAGCCGATACTTTCAGGGCAGCAGCCATCGATCAGCTGCAGATTTGGGCCGACCGGGTTCAGGTGCCACTCGTTAAACAAGTGATGGGTTCAGATCCGGCCTCGGTGGCCTATGATGCCTTGGCATCAGCCAAGGCCCAAGGCGCTGATGTCGTAATCATCGATACTGCCGGACGTTTGCACAACAAAATAAACCTGATGAACGAGCTGAGCAAAATTAAAACCGTGATGAAAAAGGTTGTTCCGAATGCTCCGCACGAAGTTCTGCTTATTTTAGATGGTTCAACTGGTCAAAATGCCTTTGAACAGGCTAAACAATTTACCAAAGCTACCGAAGTCACTGCATTGGCGCTCACCAAACTCGACGGAACTGCCAAAGGTGGCGTGGTAATAGGAATTTCAGATCAGTTTAAAATTCCGGTCAAATATATTGGAATTGGGGAGAAGATGGATGATTTGCAGATCTTCCGCAGAAAAGAGTTTGTCGAATCGCTGTTTAGTTAAAAGAAAGCCCCCTTTAAATCCAGAAGCCCCTCTAAATCTCACCGAAGGGGAGACTTTTGGTGCCAGCAAACCTGGAATGTTTGATCTTTAAAAAATTACGAAGTAATGTTAGAAAGAAAACCTTCGCATGCCGGTTCTTTACCCCCTCTTGTGGAGGGGGCAGGGGGAGGCCGTACTCAAAAAATAAATGTAGTGACTTTGGGTTGCTCGAAAAATCTGGTAGATTCGGAAGTATTGCTGAACCAGCTTGCTATGGATGGTTTTGAGGTGGTACACGATTCGAACGACACCGATTCGGATATTGTGGTGATCAATACCTGTGGATTCATTCATGATGCCAAGGAAGAATCGGTCAATACGATCATGCAGTTTGTTGGTGCAAAAGGACGTGGTGAGATCGAAAAATTGTATGTGATGGGTTGCTTATCTGAGCGTTACAAGTTGGATTTGGAAAAAGAAGTTCCGGAAGTTGACCGATTCTTTGGAAAATTTGACATGAAAGCGGTTGTTTCTGAATTAAAAGCAAACTATCGTCCCGAGTTTATTTATGAACGGAAGATTACAACGCCTTCGCATTTTGCATACCTGAAGATTTCGGAAGGCTGCAACAGGGTTTGTGCATTTTGCGCCATTCCTGGAATGACCGGTAAGCATAAATCCAAATCGATGGAAGATTTGGTAAAGGAAACCAAATACCTGGCAAAGAATGGCGTAAAAGAAATCTTGCTGATTGCCCAGGATTTATCGTACTATGGAATCGATTTATACGGGAAAGGGATGCTGGCTGAATTGATTCAGAAAATAGCAGAAGTGGACGGCATTGAGTGGATTCGCCTTCACTATTTGTATCCTACCAAGTTTCCGATGGATATTCTGCCTTTGTTTAGAACGGTTCCAAAACTCTGCAAATACATTGATATTCCGCTCCAGCACAGTTCCAACAATGTGCTGAAACGAATGCTCCGCCATGTAACCACCGAAGAAACAGAAGGTTTACTGCTGAAAATCAAGAAAGAAGTTCCGGGAATTGCCATCCGGACGACGATGCTGGTTGGTCATCCGGGAGAAACTGAAGACGACTTTGAACAACTGAAAAGCTTCGTTCAAAAACATCGTTTCGACCGCTTGGGCGCGTTCACCTATTCGCACGAAGAAGGAACCTACGGTTATCAGAAGTATTCGGACGATGTTCCGGAGGAACTCAAACAAGCCCGTCAGGAAGAATTGATGGAAATTCAACAAATCATTTCATCGCAGTTAAATTCGTCCAGAGTAGGTCAAATCCTGAAGGTGATCATCGACCGGGAAGATGATGAATTTTACGTTGGCCGCAGCGAATTCGACTCGCCGGAAGTAGATGGTGAAGTGCTGATCAGCAAAGAATTTCCGCTGAGGAAAGGACAATTTTATCAGGTTGAAATTATCGGTTCGGAAGAATTTGATTTGTATGGCGTAGTAAACCAATGAGCCATGAAACACAACAGAACCATCATCATTTCTTTAGTAATCGGATTTCTGTGGTCTCCGCTTTATTCCATTTCGGCCAAATTTCAACCTGAGGGAAATAAATACAAAACCATCTCTGCGATTGCATGTGACAGCCTGATCAAAGCAAATGCGAAAAATCCTGATTTTGTTATTCTGGATGTCCGAACTCCGGATGTATGGAAAGCTGAGCATTTGACAGGTTCAATCAACCGAAACTATTATGACGCTGATTTTGAAGCCCAGCTGAATGCATTGCCCAAAAAGAAACTATTTTTGCTTCATTGCCAATCAGGAGGACGGAGTGCGCCCACCCTGGCGAAGATGAAAACGTTGAATTTCGCTGAAGTTTATGAGATGAGCAGTGGCATCAATGCATGGAAAGCCAGAGGATTGCCCACAACGAATCTTCTTGCCCCGAAAATCATGCTGGTTTCAAACGGAGGAATTCAAAATGGGACTTTCGAATACGGAATCGCTGATTCTTTGAAAATTACACTGACCAACCGCGCCAACGACACCTTGAAATTTGCTTCAATTGCACTTCCTGTAGGAAATGAGTTTTCAAGTGATTTCGACCGGAACAGAAAGTTGAAAGGTTCTGAAGATTACACCTTTTCGGTTTTTTACAAGCCACAAAATCTCGCCAGGGATTCGGTAAAATTGGACATTCAGAGTAATGGTGGACCACTTTCAATCAATTTCATCCTTAAGAATGTCACGTTGATTGAAACACAAAATCAAGACCGAGAAAGGTTTAGAATCTTTCCGAATCCTGCAACCAGTTTCATTTCTGTTCAAAACTTAGTTATGTCTGGTCATGAGGAGCTTTCAATTGTGGATATCAATGGCCGCATTGTTCGAAGAGAATACAATTTGCCAGCAGATTATCAGATCAGAGTCAGTGATCTACCTGAAGGATTCTACTTTGTTCGGATCGTTTCCAGCAACCAAATTTTCATGAATAGATTTGTAGTCAGAAGATAATCTTCATTGGTCTTGGAAAACTTCATCAATAATCCTCATTCATTTGCGGGTTTCAGCCCCAATTTTTCCTCAGCAAACCTATAACTGGCAAACTCAATATCTTTCCAGGCTCCGGAAAGTAATTTACAGCCAATCGGGTGGCACCCGGCTTTAGGAAAGGCTTCTTTTTGTTTCAGGTTTTTAGGAGTACCCAGTTGGTCGAACATTTTCAACATTGCATCTACCCTGACTGTAGAATCCTGAAGCGCTTTGTCTTTATAATAATAGGCCATTAGCACAGGTTGGTTCACCTTTGAAAAGGTTTTCTTATTCATCGTAGCCTCTATTAATTGTTGCAGGTAAATGCCGGCTTCCAATCTTTGTTTGCAATTCCAGTATTGACATTCCTCCGGAAATTTAGTTTTGAGTACCCGATAATTGCTTTGATAAACCAATCTTCCTAATTGAAGTCCCCAGCGTTTATTTCCGATAGCAGCCAGCGGGCTGAAAAGAGCGATATTCGGCGAGAGCAAAATCAATCCATCCATCATTTGAGGGAATTCAGAAGCTAATTTTAAGGCTAAAGTGCAGCCGGTAGAAGTTCCCATCAGAATCACTTTTCTGCCCATCGATTGGGCAACTACCAATGCTTCCTTGACCGATTCATAAAGCCGGTCAGGTGTCATATCAATCAAAGGTTCGACTGTTTCAAGTCCATGTGAAGCAAGTAAAGGTGCATACAAATTCATACCATACCTTTTTGCAAAATCAATATTGACTGGATTTCCTTCGTACCAGCACGCCGCGAAACCATGTAGATAAAGCAAACAATAAGGAGTTTTGTTTTTCAGGCTGTCGTTTGCCCAAATGATCCGACTTTGATTGTCAGGTTTGATTATTAATTTTGATTCTTTTTCTCGGACAAAGGCTTCAACGTCCTTCGTTTGAAGATGAATTTCGGGCAGTTGATGATTTAAAACAGGATCTGGAAATTTTGGTCCGGATAGATAAACTATAGTCAGAACACAAATACAAGATGCAATAACAATCAGAGATTTTTTCATAACCAATTCTTTAAAGGGTAAAGGAAAAAACATCAATCTAAGTTACTGCCAATAAGAATGTAATGCAAACTTATTTTAATCTGGATTCATTGTCTGGTTATGGTCCAACGGCAACAATTCTAAGTTTTTCCTCCGCAAATTGATAACTGGATTTTTCGACATCCTGCCAGGATTTTGAATAGATTTTCCCACCAATCACATGATCGCCGGCATCAGGAAAAGCAATTTTTTGTTTTAGGTTTTCCGGTGTGCCCAACTGATCAAACATTTTCAACATGGCATCCACACGTACTGTTTGGTCCTGGTGCGCTTCATCTTTGTAGTAATATCCCAGAAAAACGGGTTGTTTAACTTTTCTGAAGGTTTCTTTGGTCATGGTTGCTTCCACCAGTTGCTGCAGGTAAACCACTGCTTCTAAACGGTATTTGCAGTTCCAGTACTGACAGGCTTCCGAAGCAAAATTGGTGTCGGTAATCCGGTAGTTTCCTTTATAAACGCTTCGCGCAATCTGCAGACCCCATGGTTTACTGAGGAGAAATGCGGCCGGATTGTTGATGGCTATATTGGGAGAAAGAAGAATCAGTCCTGCCATTAATTCCGGAAATTCAGAGGCCAGTTTCAGCATCAGGGTTCCGCCAGTTGAAGTTCCCATCACGATCACTTTTTCGCCTAATTTATGAGCTATAACCAATGCTTCTTTTGCTGATTCATAAAGCCGGTCTGGTGTCATATCCAGCAATGGATCAGGAGTCTCCAGTCCATGAGCAGCAAGAAGAGGAATGTAAAGATTCATCCCATATCTGCGTGCGAAATCAATGTGAACAGGATTGCCTTCATACCAAGAGGCAGAAAATCCATGCAAGTAAAGCAGGCAGTAAGTTGTTTTATTTTTCAGGCTGTCGTTTGCCCAGATAATCCGGCTTTCATTATCGGGTTTAATTTTAAGTTGAGCTTCCTTGCTTTTAATATAGGTTTCGACTTCAGCAGTCCGTAGATAATTAGATGGAAGTTCGTTGTTTAATCGGGGCGCCGGAAATTTTGGCCCGGCCAAGTAAACAATCCCCAAAATGCAGAGCAGTGAAAAAGTGATAGTTAGGAATTTTTTCATAGTCGGAAGGTTTAACTGAAAAACATAAAAAATTACTTATCGCTAATTTACTGAAAAAGAATCTGGATTTCAAAACTATTTTAGCCTGCATTATTCACCTATTGAGTAAATGAATAGCAGGCTAAATTTTGAAATACAAAACGAATTTGTCGATGATATTTAACTGATTGTCAAAGTGGTTCCGTTAACAGTTGCCGTGTACATGGTTAATGAGTTGTTTGCCGGACCTTGTAAAACCGATCCGTTTGTGCTAAACATAGAACCGTGACACGGACAGACCAGCCTATTTACTGAACTATCGTATCCAACAGTACAACTCTGGTGAGTACAAATTTTCGACAATGCAATATAGTTCGTCGCACTTGAACGAATGATAATCATATTTCCGCTATAGACATAACCACCAACCGTTTTTAAGGATGCAAAAGAACTGGAGGTTAAATCAATAGTTGTTGGACCACCGGTACCCGGAGTTACATCAGCTGTCTTGGTACATGCATTAAATACTGCAGGAGCTAAAAATAAAAGACTTCCGCCAACGAACGCTTTGCTAAAGAATTCTTTTCTGTTCATTTTAATTTATTTAAAGTTAAAAATTGAAGAATAATCTGTAAAGTTTGAACCTGGTAGAATTTTGGTATGGAGGTATTTTTAAAGTTGAATTATAAACAATGGACAGATTAAATGGTTCAGATGAGCATTACATGGTGGTTGGAGTAAACATTAGAATTTTGTATTTGTTACTTTAAATCCTTAACATTATATCACTAAATAGCCAATTGATTAACCATGGATAAATTTTCGCAAGTTGGGAACCAGGAAATAGCTGCTGTTGAAGAGTTGTATTCGGCTTATTTGATTAATCCTGATTCGGTTGATGAAAGCTGGAAAAACTTTTTTGCCGGCTTCGAATTTGCCCGAAAGAACTTTATTGAGAATGAAAGTTCGTCGGTTGACGATCAGATCGACAAGGAGTTTGCCATTTTGAATCTCATTCATGGCTATCGGCAGCGCGGACATTTGTTTACCAAGACAAACCCGGTGAGGTCACGACGGAAGTACGAACCGACGCTCGATATCGAAAATTTCGGCTTGCAAAAATCTGACCTGGATACGGTTTTTAAAGCTGGGAACAACATTGGCATCGGACCGGCAACACTTCGGGCAATCATTGAACATCTGGAAGCTACCTATTGCGAATCGATTGGTGTTGAATACGTTTTCATGCGCCATCCGGAGCTGATCGACTGGCTGAAAATCAAAATGGAATCGGTCCGGAATTCGGAAAATTTCACTCCTGAAAAGCAAAAACATTTTTATTATCACCTGAAACTCGCAGTTGGATTCGAGAATTTTATCCACCGGAAATTTGTCGGACAAAAGCGGTTTTCGCTCGAAGGAGCAGAATCCCTGGTTCCGGCGCTGGATGCGGTTATTGAACATGGCGCTGAGTTGGGAATCAAGGAATTCGTTATTGGGATGGCGCACCGCGGACGACTGAATGTGTTGACCAATATCCTCGAAAAACCATACGAACATATTTTTAAAGAATTTGTGGGCACCGAATACGAACAGGACCTTTCCCTGGGCGATGTGAAATACCATCTTGGTTACGAAAATGAAGTAAAAACCGACAATGGGAAAAAGGTAAAACTCTTCCTGATGCCCAATCCATCGCACCTGGAAACCGTGGCAGCTCTGGTACAGGGAATGGTTCGCTCACGCATTGACCTGCGATATGACAGTGATTTTGATAAAGTTGCTCCGATCGTAATTCATGGCGATGCTGCAATTGCTACTCAGGGAATCGTCTACGAAATTATACAGATGTCGCAGTTGCCGGGTTATAAAACTGGCGGAACCATTCATTTGGTCATCAATAACCAGGTTGGTTTTACGACAAATTATCTCGATGCACGTTCGAGTACGTATTGCACCGATGTGGCCAAAGTGACCCGTTCTCCTGTGTTTCATGTAAATGGCGACGATGTCGAAGCGATTATCTATACCATCAAACTGGCCATGGAATTCAGACAAAAATTTCATGCGGATGTTTTTGTGGATATTTTATGTTACCGGAAGTATGGTCACAATGAAGGCGACGAACCTCGGTTTACCCAACCGCTGCTGTACAAAGCCATCGAGAAACATCCAAATCCTCGGGATATCTATGCCGAAAAACTGGTTGCCTTGGGAGTTTTTTCGAAGGAAGAAGTTTTGAAACTCAATCAGGAATTCGATCATCTGCTCGAAGACAAGTATAAAATTTCAGAGAAAATCGAAAAGGTAAAAGTCCGCCGTTTTCTCAAAGAAGAATATGTTAATTTTGTGAAACCATTCAGCTCAGATTTATTTCATCCTATTAAAACTGGTGTCAGGAAAAGCGAATTGTTTCGAATAGCAGAGCGGATCAATTTTCTTCCAGCCGATAAAAAATTCTTTAAAAAAATTGACCGGATTGTAGAAGACCGGCGCATGATGATGCTTGATAATCGGATGGATTGGGCAATGGCCGAATTGCTGGCCTACGGAACCTTGCTTGAAGAAGGTTTTCCTGTTAGGCTGAGCGGTCAGGATACTGAACGCGGGACTTTTGCCCACCGGCACGCTTCTTTTGTAGTTGAAGATACCGATGATAAGTATTTCCCGTTGAAACATATCAGTGATAACCAGGCCAAATTTCACGTCTTCAATTCATTGCTTTCGGAATATGGAGTGCTCGGTTTTGAATATGGATACTCGCTGGCCAACCCGAAAGGACTTACGATTTGGGAAGCCCAGTTTGGCGATTTTGCTAATGTAGCCCAGGTTATTTTCGATCAGTATATTTCATCGGCCTACGAAAAATGGGCGATGATGAACAGCCTGGTGATATATTTGCCTCATGGATATGAAGGACAAGGGCCTGAACATTCGAGTGCAAGGATTGAACGATTCCTGAACCTGAGTTCCGAAAATAATATTCAGGTGGTAATTCCCACCACGCCGGCCAACATGTTTCATTTGCTTCGCCGTCAAATGCATTCAAATTTCAGGATTCCACTCATCGTTTTTACTCCGAAAAGTTTATTGAGGCATCCAATGGTGACTTCATCGGTTGATGAGCTGACAGATGGCTCGTTTCAGGAGATTATTGAAGATCCCGTTCTGAAGCCTGGGATGATCAGGAAACTGGTTTTTACGTATGGGAAACTCTATTACGATTTACACAAAAGACTTGCTGAAGATGGAATTCTGACGATTGCTATTGTACGCATTGAACAATTGTTTCCGCTCGATACCGTGCGTATCCGGTCCATCATTTCCATGTATCCGAATCTGGAAACAGTTGTTTGGGCTCAGGACGAACCTTCGAACATGGGCGCCTGGCAACATATCCAGCGGTTTTTGCCTGATATCCATTTCGAGCTGATTTCCAGACCCGCCAGTGCCAGTCCGGCTGTTGGTTTGATGTTTCAGCACAATGCCGGTCTGAAAAAAATACTGGATGCAGTTTTTGAAGAAAAGGTGATGGCAAAGGAAAATGTAGTCGCTCATTAAGAATGTGGAACAGGAATGTATCTTACAATGTCCTTTCTGGACGGTATATCATTAGCCCCGGCTTTCAAGCCGGGAAAAATTTGAATTTTAAAACAACCAAAAAGAACCCAATATGATTATTGAACTGAAAGTACCTACACCCGGAGAATCCATTACCGAAGTTGAATTGGGAAAATGGCTGGTTGCTGATGGTGACCTTGTTGAGAAAGATCAGGAAATCGCTGAAATAGAATCGGATAAAGCCACACTGACCTTATCCGCTACCGAAAGCGGCAAAATCACCATTTTGGTTCCGGAAGGCGAAAAAGTGAGCGTAGGCGTCATTGCCTGCACCATTGATGCAAGTGTTTCCTCCTTAAAACCAAATCTGTCGACATCGAAGAATGAGATTTCAGAAGATACTGCAAAACCAATAGCGGTTGCCGATGAGCACCCGAAGCAAGCTCAGGCAAAATCGATAATTTCTGAGGTGAAAGTCACTCCGATTGCCCGAAAAATTATGGAAGAAAACCAGCTTTCGATGGAGGATGTTTTAAGCGGTTTGCACCGGATTTCGAAAAGCGATATTGAAGCTGTTCTGGCTCTTCCAAAGCAAAATGATAATTCCCTCACTTCGACAAGCTCAGTGAGCGCACTGTACGCTGAGCCTGTCTTAGCGAAAGCATTTTCAAGAAAAGAAAAACGTGAAAAAATGACTTCGTTGCGCCGCAAACTGTCTGAACGACTCGTTTCGGTAAAGAATGAAACCGCCATGCTCACTACTTTCAACGAAGTCGACATGAGCAGGGTGATGGAAATGCGAACCAAACTTCAAAATAAGTTTGTGGAGAAATATGGGTTGAAACTGGGTTTTATGTCCATTTTCAGCAAAGCTGTTGCCGAAGCGATGCAATTTAATCCTGCAATTAATTCACAGCTTAACGGAGATGAAATTATTTCTCCTGAATTTGTGGATATTGGTATTGCAGTTCAAACGCCTAAAGGCCTGATGGTTCCAATTATCCGGAATACCGAAAGTAAAACAATTGCCGAAATTGAGCTGGAGCTAAAAGCGCTGGCTGATAAGGCTCGTACGAAAAAAATATCGGTTGAAGAACTGACCGGTGGCACATTTACAATTACCAATGGCGGGACCTTTGGTTCACTGCTTTCGACGCCGATCATCAATCCGCCACAATCGGCAATTCTGGGCATGCACAACATTGTTGAGCGTCCGGTGGCGGTTAATGGCCAGGTGGTAATCCGACCCATGATGTACGTGGCCTTGAGTTACGATCACCGGATTATCGACGGGAAAGATTCGGTTGGATTTCTGGTAAAAGTAAAGGAACTGATCGAAAATCCGGAGCGATTGCTCACCGGTGGACGAAATCCGGAGGAAGTTTTGTTGGGATTGTAAAATCGAATATGCGATACATCAAAGCTCTTTCCTATCCGGAGGAGCTTTTTTTATTTATGAAGTATGAATTTGTCCGAATCTTTTTACTTTTACGTTCATACAAAAACCAGGCTAAACCATCGCTTTATGAAATCCCGAATTCTCTTTATTTCCTTTTTCCTCTTTTCTTTTTCCGTTTTATTTGCCCAAAACCCAATTTCCCCTCCGGGAATATACATCGCTGATCCTTCAGCCCATGTATGGAAGGATGGGAAAATGTATGTTTACGGTTCGAACGATGAAAGTACGAATTACTATTGTTCCTGGGTTCATCATGTTTTGTCGTCTTCCGACATGATTCACTGGGAACTCACGAAAAATGTTTTTGCCTCGAAAGGGAAGAACGATCAGATTCCATACAACGATGAATTGCTCTTTGCACCAGACTGCCAGTACAAAGACGGGACATATTACATGTACTATTGCCAGCCGTCGAACACCGAAGCAGAAGGGGTGGCAACCAGCAAATCGCCGCTGGGACCTTTTGTCAACGGAAGAAAAATGAATACCAAAGGAATCAGCGAAATCGATCCCTGCGTATTTATGGACGATGACGGTCAGGCCTATTACATCTGGGGACAGTTTACCGGGAAAGTGGCAAAACTGAAATCCAATATGACCGAAATCGATTTTTCGACCGTGAAGGATAGTGTGGTTACCGAGAAAGAACACCATTTTCATGAAGGTGGCTATATGGTGAAACGCAACGGGATATACTATTTCATTTATGCTGATATGAGCCGGGCCAACATGCCAACCTGCATTGGCTATTCGACGAGCAAATCCCCTTTCGGTCCGTTCAAATATGGAGGTGTAATTGTCGATAACAGTCATTGCGATCCGGCAAACTGGAACAACCATGGTTCAATTGTCGAATTTAAGGGGAAATGGTATGTTTTCTATCACCGGGCCACCCACAACAGTGTGATGATGCGGAAAGCCTGCATTGAACCGATTACATTTAACTCCGATGGGACGATTAATGAAGTGGAAATGACTTCTCAGGGAGCCGGCGCTCCGCTGAAAGCAGCCCAAACTATTGAAGCCGAACAAGCCTGCCTGCTTTTTGGGAATACCCGCATTCTTGATTTTGACCAAAGCCATGAAAAATTGGCCGGAATACGAAATGGCGATCATGTGGCCTACAAATACATCAATTTCGAATCCGGCGCCGATGGTTTTGAGGTAAAGGTTGCTCCCGGCAAAAATAGCGGTCAGATTCAGGTTGCATTGGATCAGCCCTGGCATGGCAGTATCGGAGCTGTTGAGGTTCCAGCTGTTTCAGGAGATCAGAAATGGATTTCCCTGAAATGCAAAATTAAACCAACCGTCGGAATTCACGCGGTTTGGCTTAATTTCGAAGGCAATGGTGACGAATTGTTTGAAGTGGATAGTTTCAGGTTTACCAGTTCAGGAAAATAGAGGTAGAAAGATAGCTTTTTCTCCTGTTCCTGATTAGAATGGGACAGTAAATCCAAGCCAGGGAATAATCACGAAACTACCGATATCCGTTCCAAAGGGGATGAATCCTCCAAAATCGAGACCGGTATGTTTGATGATCCGCCTTCCTCCAAACGAAAGTAACACAACATAGCTGTCGGGTGTACCGATGTAGTAGTTCTCGGTTAAAAAGTATCCTTTTGGACCGGTCCGTATCATTCCGTTGATGTTGAATGTCGGAACCTTTGCCATTTTACTTCCGGAAAATGCCCAACCAACGCCAATATTCAGGTTCTTATCTTTTGAACCAAAAGTGCTCATTCCATAGAGAATGCCACCTGCTCCGGGTACGCCAAGGACAGTTCCAACCAGAGCACCTGCAGCAACATTCACTTTATCTTTTACCACGGGGACCGAATATTTTAGTGTCATCCAGACCGGAGTGGGAGCACCGGCAAATAGGAAAGTAGGAATGACACCAATTCCACCTGAGAGATGATTGGTAATACCATACACCACCTGATTCCCTAAAATCCAGACATTTTGATAATAGCCTTCACCTTTTTTAAGGCTGTATCCGTTGGGCGACCAAAAATACCGGGTTGACTGCGGATTGTCGAACCAGTAGGTTCCGTCTTTGGACTTGACCTGATTGATTTCTGAAACCGATTTTACCTCAGATGCCGGGATGGTTATCTCACCCAATTTGTCAGCTTTTATCCTGATTTTGTCGGCTGTCCGTTCCAGGATAATTCCAATAAATTCATTTCCGTCTTTGGTTTCGATCCGACTTTTTATCGAATCTTTCTGAGTCTGAGCAGTTGAACTGAACGATGATGCCAGCATGAACAAAAAAAGGGTAATCAGGACGAAAGTATATTTCATGACCCAGGTTTTAAGTGAAAAAGATAACTTGCTTTGTGCATAACCCAAAAGCATGGATATAGTTCATCAAGGGAAAGAGGAAAGCGAAATTGGGTTTCGGTTCAAATGTACCGATTTGGTTTTTCCTTTTTCCTCTATTCTTTTTCTTTCTAAATAAAAAAAAGCCACCCGCATGTGAAGGCGAGTGGCTCTATCTGTTTGAAAATGTTGATTTCTTTGTTTTTTAACGATGAATACTTTATTCTGAAACTACTTCGAAACCTAATTCTACAATTACTTCCTTGTGTAATTTGATTTTGGCGGTATAGTTTCCGACTTCTTTAACACTGTCTTCCGAAATCATGATTTGTTTCCGGTCGATATCGAACCCTTTGTTATTGATTGCTTCAGCCAGCATAATGGTGTTGACCGACCCGAAAATTTTTCCGGTACTGCTGGTTTTAGCGCCAATAACCAATTGAACAGTTTTTAGTTTTTCAGCTACAACCAAAGCAAGGTCTTTCATTTTTGCTTCTTTATGAGCTTTTTGTTTGGTGTTCTCAGCTAATACTTTTTTTGCTGATTCGGTGGCAATGACAGCCATCTTCTGAGGAATCAGAAAGTTACGTCCAAAACCGTTTTTAACGGTAAGCAGATCATCTTTCGATCCTAAACGTGCAACATCTTGCAATAATATAATTTCCATTTTTCGTCAGCTTTAAAATTATTTCATCATATCAGTAACATAAGGCAGTAACGCGATATGACGGGCTCTTTTAACTGCTTTGGCCACTTTGCGTTGGTACTTCAAAGAAGTTCCGGTAATCCGGCGTGGCAAAATTTTGCCTTGCTCGTTCAGGAACTTTTTCAGGAATTCGCCGTCTTTGTAGTCGATGAATTTGATTTTGTTCTTTTTAAAGCGGCAATACTTTTTCTTTTTGATTTCAACCGATGGTGGGGTCAAATACCTGATTTCACTTGAATTTGCTGCCATAGTTTAGTTCTCCTTTTCAGTTTTAGCTTTGGTTTTGTTTCTTCTTTTTTCGGCATATGCAACGGCATGTTTATCCTTACTGAAAGTCAGGAAACGGATAATACGCTCATCGCGTCTGAATTGAGTTTCCAGCGTTTTTGCAAACGTTGGTTCGGCGGCAAATTCGAAGAGTTGATAGAACCCTGTCGATTTTTTTTGAATGGGATAAGCTAATTTGCGCAATCCCCAGTCCTCTTCTGAGACCATTTCGCCACCATGTTCGGTGATGAAGTCCCTGAATTTTTTTACCGTTTCCTTTACCTGAAGATCAGATAAAACGGGAGTAATGATGAAAACGGTTTCATACTGGTTTTTCATAAAACTACTGAATTAATTATACATGAATACTTTATGCCTAAAAAATAGGTGGCGCAAAATTAGAAATATTTTACTATTAATCAAGTATGTCGCATTTATATTTCTATGCATGCTTTTTAAATCATTGAATTTAGCGAATTCTCTTCGTATTTATTTACTCAGTTAATTGAAATGTAATCTGAAAGTGTATTTTTACAAACGTTAATATTTCTAAAGATTTGTGAATTTGTGTACTTTGGCCCATGAATCGGAATTGCAAACCTGATTGATCAGGATTGCAATTCCCCTTTGAATACTCATGAATTAATAGAGTCATGAATTTAAACAGGCTGATCAGTTATCAAATTCACGGTGTGAATTAGCAAATTATTAAGGTTTACACGTTATTAGGCTTACTTTTACCGGGTATGAAATTGTCAATTTGAATTATTCTAACATATTATGAAAACCATCACTCTGAACCTTCCCAAAGTATTCGAATTAAATACATGGTTTTTTGATTTAAGAAAAACATCTAAATTAAAAAACGTCCTGATCCTCATGTTCTTTGCACTTTTTGGCATTGAGACACTTCAGGCCCAAACCTTTGGCCCGCCACTTTTTACTGAAGATTTTGGAACAGTGCCATCAGGTCAGGATGCGAATACCTATCGTGGTGATATTACCGGTAGAGGAACTGTTGGAACTTCATACTGGTTCTGGCCTTATACTTGTTCCGGAACAGGATGGTTATCTCAATCTACACCAACACCTCAATATTTTTCTTCTCAGATTCCACCACAAACACTTCCTGCTCCTGAGGATGGTGTTACCAGCTGGAGATTTGTGCAAGCAGATCCTTCAACGGCTGGAGATGATCCTTATACGAATACAAATGTTCAGTTCAGTGAGTTATTTAATAGCTCAATAAGTGGAGGAACCGGCACATTTATTATGACGGGAAATGGCGGTGCCACTTTGAATAACACTTATTATTCCGAAGGAACGGGTTCATACCTCTATACAGTTACAAGTCGGAATAGTACTGGCAATTACACGATGATCAATTCGGTCGACCTTACCGGAGTCACTTCGCCAGTTTTGACTTTCAGCCATATTTGTGCAACGGAAGCCGGGAAAGATTTTGGTTATGTTGAATATTCCACCGACGGTGGAACAAATTGGACTACTTTCCCAACTTCCAGTTATGCAGGATCCTCAACTAATTTGAAAAATGGCAATGTAAGTTTTGATAAATCGAGCTATACGGATTGGAATTCAAATTTTACAACTACTGGGTCATTGCCTACAAACAGTTTATGGAAAGCAGAAACTATCAATATACCTATAGCTGCAATTTCCAGTCAATTCAAAGTCAGGTTCAGATTAACTACCGACAATACAAATAATAGCATCTACTATGGATGGTTAATAGATAACCTCCAAATAATTGGAACCGGAAGTACAAACGTTAACAATCCAAACAATACCTGGTGTTTTTATGCCAACCGGTGGATGAAGAATCCATCGGCGTGTTCCGCTACTTCATTTGCAAGATGGTACAATAATGGAGGAACCTGGCAAGTCGGTTACTGGCAGAGAGATTGGTACAAGTATTCAGTGAATTGTTCTTCCTGGCATAATGGAATGGATGATGGAGGTTATGCCTTGTCAGCGAATCCGGATTATGTACATGGGAATGATCACTCATGGCATGTTGGACCTGACCATACTGGGAATTTAAATGGTATGATGCTGGTAGTAAATGCTGCTTGGGTCAAGGGATTGTTTTATAAACGGTCAATTCCAGGGCTTTGCTATGGATCGGAATTTGAATTTAAAGCATATTATGCCAATATACTTAAAGCAGCCTCTTGCGGGGGAGCTGGATTACCTATCAACATACGTTTTGAGGTTTGGGACAAAGATCCGGGTGACGATGAATCCAATTCAAGTGTCGTTGTGGGTGGCTCAGCGCCTAATGGTGCAAAGTTAATTGCAAGTAATAATACAGGTGATGTTCCTCCTAGTCCTACTACTTTAACGTGGAACGCAAATTCACTTCTATTTAAAGTTCCAGCCAATCAGGATAATATCGTTGTAATTCTAAGAAATAATGCTTCAGGGGGTTGTGGAAACGACCTTGCTATCGATGATATAACTTTCAGCCCATATATTCCATATACCGTTGATTATTCCACAACTATTGATAATTATTGCTCTTTAGGAACTATTACACAAAATGCTATTGTTAAAACAGGTACTGTTCCTGCCAATACAAGTTTCTTTTTTCAATGGCAGGAAGCACCTCATGGTACAACTACCTGGTCCAATCATGGGGGTGCAATTGAAGTTTTGTCACCAGTAGCCGTACCAGTGGGAGGTTTAGTTGCTTCAACTGTGCTGAATGTGAGTGATATTGGTAATAAGGATTATAGGGTAATTTCCTCTGAAAGTTTACAGAACCTGAATAACTCCAATTGCTATGTGGCTTCAACCGTTTTCGTTGGTAATACAGTCAAGTTGCCGACAGGGTCTCTTTCTACTGTGGCTGATGTTTGTGGGGATTCTCAAAATAATCAGAGGAGTGTAAACTTTACCGTTAATTATCAGGGAACTGAATTCCCCTGGACTTATTATTATCGGGTGAATGGTGGTACTACTCTTTCGCAGGTCGTAAATAGCCCGGCGATAAACGATACGAAAACAATTTCAATTACCGGAAATACCACGGTTGAATTGGTGAAAATTGTCACTGCTGGTTGCAGCGCCTCAGGAGGACTGGCAATAAACGACGTAAAAACGATTCAATATTCCATAGGAATACCGGCAAACCCCAACCAGATAATAGGACCGAATCCTGCATGTATTGGAGACGTGGCTGATTTTAGTGTTGAGCAAGCTGTCGGAGCAGTTTCTTATAACTGGGTGGTTTCCGGAGGATGGTCAGTAGTTTCTGGTCAGGGAACCCCTAATGTTAAGCTGAAAATAGGAAGCACACCTATTAATGTGCAAATTCAGACAGTAAATGCTTGTGGTACTAATAATTGGACCTCTGCAACCTTTTCAACCACAAATACGGCGCCCATAGCACCTGCCAATATCACTACTCCAAATGGACTTTGTTTACCTTCCATTTCGACCGGATTGACCGATGTTTTGTTTCAGTGTTCGGCGGTATCCAGCGCACAGAATTATGTTTGGGAATGGGATTCTCCAGTTGTGCTTGGGACACAGACAAGTGGAACAGGTCAGTATTTAAACCAGATAATTTTATCAATTCCAAACAACCTTTCTTCTTCGTTTAACGTTCGGGTCAGGTCTCAAAATGGATGTGGTTACAGTGCCTATGAAGTTGTGACTTTTAATGCATCCCATGTTCATACGGCCGCGATCAGTGGCGGTAGCAGCCCGATCTGTTACAATTCATCACCAGGTACATTCACTGCTACAGGAAGTGGTGGAACAGGGAGCTACACCTATTTATGGTACAAAGATGGAGCAACAACCGGCATCACCATCAGCACCTATTCACCGGGCAATTTGACAAGCACGAGCAGTTTTTATTGTGCCGTGACCAGCGGAAGCTGTGGTACGGTAAATTCATCAACGAGCACGATCACGGTGAATGGTATCCTGACAGCCACAATCAGTGGCGGTAGCAGCCCGATCTGTTACAATTCATCGCCAGGGACTTTTACAGCCACTGGTAGCGGTGGCAGCGGATCCTATACCTATTTATGGTACAAAGATGGAGCATCAACAGGTATCACCACCAGCACCTATTCACCGGGCAATTTGACAAGCACGAGCAGTTTTTATTGTGCCGTGACCAGCGGAAGTTGTGGTACAGTGAATACATCAACGAGCACGATCACGGTGAATGGTAACCTGACAGCCACGATCAGTGGCGGCAGCAGCCCGATCTGTTACAATTCATCGTCAGGGACTTTTACAGCCACTGGTAGCGGTGGCAGCGGATCCTATACCTATTTATGGTACAAAGATGGAGCAACAACCGGCATCACCACAAGCACGTATTCACCGGGCAATTTGACAAGCACGAGCAGTTTTTATTGTGCAGTGACCAGCGGAAGTTGTGGTACAGTGAATACATCAACGAGCACGATCACGGTGAATGGTAACCTGACAGCCACAATCAGTGGCGGCAGCAGCCCGATCTGTTACAATTCATCCCCTGGAACGTTCACTGCTACAGGAATTGGCGGAACAGGGAGCTACACCTATTTATGGTACAAAGATGGAGCAACAACCGGCATCACCACAAGCACGTATTCACCGGGCAATTTGACAAGCACGAGCAGTTTTTATTGTGCAGTGACCAGCGG
>JANXYV010000005.1 GCA_025355875.1 Prolixibacteraceae bacterium
CATCAATTTTACCGTATTTGAGCGTTATTTTTGAACCACAATAAAAGCACTTTTTTTATTCATATTTTTGATTTCTCGCAAAGCTATACCAATAAAGGATTACAGAGGTTTTCACCATTCTTTTTGTCCATTAACCCATAATTCACTCTGATAGTCAGAAATCATTCCGGATAAAGGTTCATCAGCCCCAAACACTTCGCAGAAAACAAGGTACATGGGCCCCAGAAGGACATCCGGAACTGTAAAAGTACCATGTGAAAAAAATTTCTCCTGATTGTAATAGAGCGCTCTGGGTCCGATAGCTTCCGTCCAGGGAGGTAAAGTTGGAGTCCAGGTACCGTCGCCAAGTGGAACTACAGGAGATTGAGCCATCGCTTGAAAAGCCGATTGCCTGATGTCCTTTTTCCAAGCTTCGGCTTCCTTTTTTAACCGGACGGATTGTTCGGGATCTATTTCTGCCAGCATCTCTGAAACCCGGCTTAACCCAATATAGGCATATCCATTGAGCATAAATTGATGAAAATTATCTTCAGGATCAGCAACTTTACCGGCAATCATTCCATAGCCCTTTCCACGCAGGCTGTCTGATTTATTACCGGCTCTCCATTTCATGAGATAATCACAACATTTGAGGATTTTGGGTTTTATTTTTTCGATCCATTCCTTGTCATTGGTATATCTAAAGTACTCACCCAGAGACCATAATACAGCGCCGGTTTCTCCCGTATAGCTTTGGTAATTCTGGATTGATCCATCCTCGTGCTGTTTGTCCAGGAAATAATTCAACGCACGTTTTGCGTTATCATTCCAGCCCATCGAATTATAGAATTGGATGATGGGTGCGCTCTCGGTCCCGATAAGTCCAAAATAACCAACGTTCGGAGTCAGGTTTCCATCGGGTTCGTTTCCGTAGGTGATCAAATCAAGATGCAGCAATCCGGCCCGGACCATTTCTTCGATCCTCCTTTCAGGTAAATGGATTTGTGCGGCCGTGTTTAATTTAGTTTGCCAGAATGATTTACACTCAATAAACCGTTTTTCAAACGATTGAGATAAGAGTGCTATGGCCCGCTCATGCGAAATCGGTGCATGGGGAAGAAAAAATTCGAAAACAGCTTTTTCGCCAGGTTGGAGTAAAATGGAGACTTCTTCGTTTGGCAGAGGATTTCCGTTGAGTTTTGAGACGCAAAAAACACTGTCGGTACTGAAAGCTGAAATTCCGGTTTTCGGATCAAAAGTATAGGTTTTCTGCCACAAATTGGCCGTTTTAAACCAGACATAACGGGGGGCTGTGCCTCTATTGGTCGCCTCTGATTTAAAATAAAAGACCGTTTCTTCAGAAGGATCAAAAGCATCCTTCAGTTTTAATTTCAGGCTCTCTTCCTGCTCCGGAGAAAGCACATGCCCCACACTAAACTTATCAGCAACAAGATGGTTCGTACCTTTTAGTGACTTTTCCGAAAGAGAAGAATGCTCCAGTGAAACAAAGGAAGTTGAATAATATTCGATATCATCATCTGTTTGAGTAGAGTGAAGAATCGGCAATACTCCATCTTCAAGACGACGGGAAGTATTGATTTCTACTCCGACACCTCTTCCAACATTATATGAATATGAGATCGCCAAATTTCCAAGTCCCTGAAAATTAAGAGGTGAAGAAGAAAATCTGGGAGTTATCACATTGCTTTGCAATGGCGCATTTGGCATGCTTTCGTTGAGCTCAAAAATTCGAAAGTCACGTGACAGGCCTAGCCAGGCAGGAACCGATTGATTCTGTGTTCGTTTCGCTGCTGATTCAAAAGATTCCTCGGGTTCGGATTCAATTTTTTGTAATTTGGTCTGAAGCTTCCGGGATTGAATATTTGACTGAACTTCTGAAAACGAACGATTATCCTGATTTTCAAGCACAACTACCAAATAATTTGGAATATATATTGGGAAGTTTGTATTGACATCTCTCAAAAAAAATGAAAAGGGAGAGTTACTTGTTTTAACCGAAACGAGTGTTGATCCTGGTCCCGGATCAATATGTGCGTTGTCAATTTCGATTTCAATACGCGCGGTACCTGATGAAGTGAATGCAAAGTGGGTATCTTTAGTTTTTCCTTGTCCTTTGGTAATTTTAATGTTCCTTAGGCACCCGTTTAAAACCTTGATCATTCCTGAAGGATTACCTGTATTCCATTCAATCGAAATTTGTCGTCTGATCGGAGACATTTCTTTTTCCTGACCCTGCAAACTCATTGGAAACAACCATAAAACAGAAAGTATGCACGCCAAAAATCCCAATGATTTTGACAATTCATTTCTTAAATTACATTTTCCAATCATGTATTTGCCTGAATTAATGCACATAACGAATTATTTCAACTGATTGATGGATCGTGAAGCCAACGACCCTTTTGAAATGCTTTTCAATCTAGCAACTTTCAAGCATTTTTAGATTTTTTTCAGAACAATTTTTAGGACAACCCCTTAGTACATGACAAAAATATAAATAGCTGAAGATCAACCAAATAAGTTCGTTAAAATTTGCATAATACCCTGAATATCATTATCTTACAAGAAATTACCACATCTCGAAGTAAGAAATATGACATCCAAGGTAGAGGC
>JANXYV010000007.1 GCA_025355875.1 Prolixibacteraceae bacterium
AAGTAGTGGTTTTGTGAATAAACTGCTTTTTGATTTGTAACTAACTCAAATATAGCATTTTAAATTCAATTTTACCACTACTTATTAAATTCTAATTCCCGCTTATATCAACTCTCAGATACGTGGGAAACTTTAGTTAAATATTATGGGAAGTGTGATTGTTTCTATTCGTTCAGAATAGATATAGAGGATGCAAATTTTAATACTCATATTGCCACTCTTACATATGAAGAAGCATTTAGGGCTGCAAATGCCTGGAAAGAACTCCTTACAGTAATTGATCACATAACTATTGAAGATGACGAGTATACTGAATTAAAGATAGACTTTAGTGAAAATTTAAAATGTATAGGTTCTAAAAATAGAAACAATCTGAGTACTGTTATATTCTTAAGTGGTGATAATTGGAGTGTTAAGTTTTACGATAGAGAAATACTCTCAAGATTTTTCGAAAAAGGGTTTGCAAAAATTGATTATTTAATGAATCAAGAGGAAATTATTTGATAAAGATTTCTTTATTCTAAATAGAATACCTCGTTGGTACAGATTTGTAATCTGCACTTTTTGACTTTGCCTATGCCTTTGGTTTAAGCTTTTCACCATCCAATTTATATGGGCGCATAAGGAGTAATAGAAGTTTCAAAATATCACCACCATGAGCAACATTAAACTTTTTGAAAGCAAGCAGATTCGGTCGGTTTGGAGCGAATCGGAACAAAAATGGTACTTCGTTGTAGAAGATGTCGTTTTGGTTTTAACCGACAGCGCTGACCCCAAGCAATACGTTAAGCGTATGCGACAGCGCGACAGTGAGCTATCCAAAGGGTGGGTACAATTTGTACCCACCCTTTGGGTGGAGACTGCTGGTGGTAAGCAAAAAATGGGCTGTGCTGATTCCAAAGGCCTTTTGCGTATTATTCAATCCATCCCATCACCAAAGGCAGAGCCTTTCAAGTTGTGGCTGGCCCAGGTTGGTTCTGACAGGTTGGACGAAATCGAAAATCCGGAATTGGCCACCCAGCGGACAAGAGAGCTATATAAACTGAAAGGATATCCGGACGATTGGATTGAAAAACGGATGCGCAGCATTGCCATTCGGGAGGAATTAACCGAGGAGTGGAAGAACAGGGGAGTAAAAGAGAAGACGGAATACGCAATTCTTACCGCTGAAATTTCCAATGCAACTTTTGGACTGACACCTTCGGAATACAAAGAGGTAAAAGGATTGAAAAGCCAAAACCTGCGCGACCACATGACCGATCTGGAGTTGATTTTCTCGATGCTGGGCGAGGCATCAACCAAAGAAATAGCTGTCAATACCGACACACAAGGATTTGAGCAAAATAAGCGGGCGGCAAAAGCAGGTGGAAAGATTGCCGGAGATGCACGCAAACAACTTGAAATTAAATCAGGAAAGAAGGTTGTTACCAATGAAAACTATTTATTGACAGAGAAGCAAAAGAAGGAGATCAAATAATCATGACCAAAGAATCTGCCATTCAGTTATTTGAACAAAAACAGGTTCGCTCGGTATGGGACATCGAACAAGAGAAATGGTATTTCTCGATTGTTGATGTTGTAGGGATACTTTCGGAAAGTGTTGATGTGCAAGCCTATTGGCGAAAGCTGAAGCAACGACTGAAAGAAGAAGGAAATGAAACCGTGACGAATTGTCACGCTTTGAAAATGATTGCTGCCGATGGCAAAATGCGCTTGACCGATGTTGCTGATACCGAACAGCTTTTCCGGTTGATTCAAAGCATTCCATCGCCAAAAGCAGAACCTTTTAAAATGTGGTTGGCGCAGGTGGGGCGTGAGCGGATTGACGAAATTGACGATCCCGAACTCGGTATTGACCGGCTAATGGAAACCTACTTGCGCAAAGGCTATTCGAAAGAATGGATCAACCAGCGACTGAAAAGTATTGAAATCCGTAAGGAACTGACCGATGAATGGGAAGATCGTGGTGTAAGGAAAGGACAAGAGTTTGCAATTCTGACTGACGAAATCACAAAAGCCTGGAGCGGTTTAACCACCAAGCAATACAAATCGCACAAAGACCTGAAAAAGGAAAACCTTCGCGACCATATGACCAATCTGGAATTGGTGCTGAATATGTTAGCTGAAGCATCAACCACAGAGATATCGAAAGATAAAAAGCCAAAAAACTTTAATGAAAATAAAATTGTGGCCAAAAAAGGTGGAGATGTTGCCAAAGCTGCCCGTTTGAGGCTGGAAAAAACTACCGGTAAAAAGGTGGTTACCCGGCAAAATGCCAAGCAATTAGGAACGAACAAGAATAACGAGATTGAAAATCAGTAAGCATCTTATCAAATACGACTATGCAAAAAATAGTTTCCCCTGAATTACTTGACGAGCTTAGCCGAAAAGCGACCGGTTCACTTCGAAAACGCATCAATCACAATTTCCATGATGATTTGGCCGATCCGATTAACCGGATGCTGAATGCACTGGAACCAGGAACCTATCTCCAGCCTCACAAACATGAAAATCCGGATAAACGCGAAGTTTTTATTGTTTTACGGGGAAGTCTGGTCGTGGTCTTTTTCGACGATTCCGGAAATCCAACCGAATTTGTTTTGCTGGATTGCGAAAAAGGAAACTATGCTGTTGAAATTCCGGTAGGAGCATGGCATACATTGATTTCTCTGGAAACCGGTTCGGTAGTTTATGAAGTGAAAGACGGTCCGTACCAACCACTTTCAGATAAAAACTTTGCGAAATGGACACCGAAGGAAGGCGATCCGGATTGTGGGGAGCATCTGAAACAACTAACCGATCGCTATTATAGTTGGTAAAAGAACAATCCTTTGTTGGTTTGTGGCGAAATTCCTTAATTTTGTGCCTTCAGAATAAATACATCATGGCACAGAAACCTTCAATTCCCAAAGGAACACGCGATTTTTCACCGGCTGAAATGACCAACCGGAACTATATTTTCGACACCGTTAAAGGTGTTTTTCGTTTGTTCGGATTTCAATCCATCGAAACTCCGGCGATGGAAAACCTGTCAACCCTGATGGGTAAGTACGGCGAAGAAGGGGACAAGCTGTTGTTTAAAATCCTGAATTCTGGGGACTTTGCCGCTGCCCCATCCGATCAGGAATTGCTGGAACGAAACAGCATCCATCTGACCAACAAAATCTCAGAAAAGGGGTTGCGCTATGATCTGACTGTGCCTTTTGCCCGTTTTGTCGTGCAGTACCGAAACGATATCTCCTTTCCGTTCAAACGTTACCAGATTCAGCCGGTTTGGCGTGCCGACCGTCCACAGAAGGGCCGCTATCGTGAGTTTTATCAATGCGACGTGGATATTGTGGGTAGCGATTCGCTGCTCAACGAAATGGAACTGGTGCAAATTGTTGATCAGGTTTTTGCCAAACTGAAGATCAATACGGTGGTGAAAATCAACAACCGGAAAATTCTCGCCGGAATTGCCGAAGTGATTGGCGAAAAAGACCGTATTGTGGACATTACTGTTGCCATCGACAAACTGGATAAAATTGGTTTGGAGAAAGTAAACGAAGAATTGCTCGAAAAAGGCATTCCTCAAACCGCAGTCGAAAAACTTCAGCCTATTTTGAATTTGTCTGGTTCGGTTTCCGAAAAACTGGCCCAGTTGGAAAAGGTCATTGGTCATTCGGAAACAGGGGAGAAGGGGATTTTCGAGATGCGCACTTTGTTTGCCTATCTGGATAATCTGGAATTGACTACCGAAGTAGAGCTGGATTTGACCCTGGCGCGTGGCCTGAATTATTACACCGGTGCAATTTTTGAAGTAAAGGCCAAAGACGCTGTCATGGGCAGCATTTGTGGCGGCGGCCGTTACGACGATCTGACCGGTAACTTTGGGATGCCTGGCGTTTCGGGCGTAGGTATTTCATTTGGAGCCGACCGTATTTACGATGTGCTTACTCAATTGAATTTGTTTCCTGCTGCCACTGCCGATTCGACCAAACTGATGTTTGTGAATTTTGGCCCTGCCGAAGAAGCTTTTTGTTTGCCGGTTTTGGCAGCAGTCCGGAAAGCCGGTATCAATGCCGAAATCTTTCCGGATAAAAGCAAAATGTCCAAACAGATGACCTGGGCCAACCATAAAAAGATTCCGTTTGTAGCGATCGTAGGAGAAAACGAAATGGCGCAGGGGAAAATCAACCTTAAAAACATGCTCTCGGGCGAACAGCAATTGGTCAATCCGCAGGAACTGATAAAAATCCTTTCAGTATAGAATCCGATTGAGTTATTTCATCCAAAAATTGGCAGAAATGACTCCTACCCAAAGAGATTACCGTTTTGCAAAAACCATCGGGGGCGATATTCGTTGTCCCTGAAGCCCCCATCCGTTCCAGGTTTCAGGTTTTGCTCTGATTTAGATAACCTGAATTCTGGATACTTTTCTTATTTCTTATTTCTAATCCGATATTGATCATGGGATATTGAATATGGGCCTTAAATTTCCAACAACCAATATCCAGAATCTAGTATCTAGCATTCAAAATGCTTCATTTTCATTCAAAACTAATATCAAATGACAAGAGATATTCATTATATATCGCCCGAAAAGCTTACTTACCCAATCATAGAAGGGATTCTGGAAGGCCATAAAATGCTGGTGCTTTCGGAAGAATCGGTTGCATTAATTCAAAAAAGCAAAGCTTATCTCGACCGGAAAATCAGCGAAACCGAGGGTCCCATTTATGGGATTAACACTGGATTCGGCGCCTTGTGCAACATCGAAGTTTCGAAAGATGATTTAAGCAAATTACAGGAAAACTTGGTCATTTCTCATGCCTGCAACCTCGGACCTGAAATACCTTCAGATGTCGTCCGGCTAATGCTCTTGCTAAAAGCACATGCATTGGCTAAAGGAAATTCTGCAGTTCAACTGATTACGGTTCAGCGGATACTGGATTTGTTCAATGAAGATATTTTTCCGATCGTTTGTGAACAAGGCTCACTTGGCGCCAGTGGCGATCTGGCACCTTTGGCTAAACTTTTCCTGCCGCTGATCGGAATGGGCGAAGTCTATTTTCGGGGCAAGCGCAGTGAAGCTTCCGGAGTTTTGACTGAAATGGGTTGGGCGCCTATTCAACTTCAGGCCAAGGAAGGATTGGCTTTACTGAACGGAACTCAGTTTATGAGCGCCCACGCAGTTTTTACGCTCCTGAAATCTTTTCGTTTGCTTGATTATGCCGATATTATCGGAGCCTTATCGCTGGATAGTTTCGACGGACTGATTGAGCCATTTATGGCGCAGGTTCAGGAAATCAGACCTTATTCTGGTCAGATTAAAACAGCTGCCAATTTCAGGAAACTGTTGGAAGGAAGTGAATTGATCAGCCGAAAAAAGGAGCATGTACAGGATCCATATTCATTTCGGTGCATTCCTCAGGTTCATGGAGCGGTGAAAGATGCCGTGAATTATGTGGCTGGAGTGGTTGAAATTGAAATCAATTCGGTAACCGACAATCCAACTGTTTTCCCGGATGACGACCTGATTATTTCAGGAGGGAACTTTCATGGTGAACCTTTGGCTTTGTCGCTCGACTTTTTAGCCATTGCCCTTTCTGAAATCGGCAGTATTTCTGAAAGGCGCACCTACCGGCTCATTTCGGGCGATAACAAGCTTCCGGAGTTTCTGGTTGCCAATCCGGGTTTGAACTCTGGATTCATGATTCCCCAATATGCGGCTGCTTCTATTGTCAGCCAAAACAAACAACTGAGTACTCCGGCATCGGTGGATTCAATTCCGTCGTCGAACGAGCAGGAAGATCATGTGAGCATGGGAGGAAATGCAGCCACGAAAGCTTTGAAGGTTGCCGTAAATATCTACAGTATTCTGGCTATTGAATTATACAATGCAGCACAGGCAATGGAATTCAGGCGCCCTGCGCGAACTTCGGAATATCTGGAACATTTTCTGACTGAATACCGGAAGGAGGTTTTGTTTGTGAGTGAAGATACGCTGATGTATGTCGGGATCAATAAAACCATTGAGTTTCTTGAAAAAGGAAATTACAGGTTATAATAATAAAAAGGGCTGGTTATCCAGCCTTTTTATTATTTCTTTTCTTGTTCTTTTCTGTATTCCCTGATCATATGTCCCCTAAATTCATTTTCAGTCCGATACATTAGCAACACTTTTTTCTGTGGCAACAACTTCAGGAATTTCTGATGATATTCCTTTCGCAGATTAGCTTCAATCTCAAAAGACTCGATATAATTATTGGTCATTTTTACAATCTCAGACTCGGTAAGTTTGGCGTAATCTTCATCCGGCATACGTTCAAAATCATGAATTTGACGCTGAATATCGAACCGTTTTTTTTCAAATTCGTTGTAAACCGGCCAGAAAGCTTGTGCTTCGGTGGGTGTAAGGTCGAGCTTACTAGTGAAGAATGAAATCTTTTCAGCCTTTATCTTTTCAAACATTTCGGGACTGGGTTCCCTTCTTCCCTGTGCCATTAGCATTGTCAGGGCGCATATTGACATGATGCATAGAAGAATTATCTTTTTCATGGTTCGTTAATTTTGGATTTCTGAATAAATCTCGACCTCGTTTAAGTCGGATGATAAGTATGCAAGAACCTCCTCCGGATTAATCGTTGTGGTACTGGATTCGTCGCCGTAGATAACATTTGCCAGTGCGTTATCGTCTAGTGAACCCAGATTGAGCGAATAATCATCCAAAAGATCGGAAGTAGAGGTCAGGGTGGTTGCGGTTTTTGTATGGAAAATGTTGATCGGCGAATTAACCAGCAGAAGCGCCAGTAAAAGACTGGCAGCCAATCCCAATGCGGGCTTCAGGAATTTAATTATCCTGGATGATGTCGTATTTGTTTTTTTTGATTGTTTAATTCGATCCATGATCCGATCTTCTAAGGAATCAAAATAGCCTTCCGGAGTCCGGAACGGGATTTTCCCTTTATGTTTCAGGAATTCGTTCGCTATGTTTTCGTCTTCGTACATGATTTCTAAATATATGGCTTTGACAGTTTAAATTTTGAATAGTTTAATTTTCCAAATGGTTTATTTTTCAAGGAACCTTTTTCTGTGCTTTTTTCCTGAAAGTTAGGGTTGAATCCTGGTTTCGTTTGTCTTCACATACTCTTCCACTTTTTTCACCGCATGATGATAGGAGGCTTTCAACGCGCCTACCGATGTTCCCAGGATAACCGACATTTCTTCATATTTAATTTCATCAAAGTATTTCATATTAAAAACAATTCGTTGTTTGTCGGGCAAAGTTGCGATGGCTTTTTGCAGAAGCATTTGCCATTCATCCCCATCAAAATAAGAATCGCTTTCCAGATTTTGAATCAGGAATTCGTTCCCGTCGCTCAGCCCGGTCATCATTCTTCGCTTCCGCTGGTTCAGAAAAGTAATCGATTCATTGGTGGCAATCCGGTACAGCCAGGTAAATAAACTCGACTCGGCCCGGAATGAATCGATGCCATTCCAGATTTTAATACAGGTATTTTGAAGAACATCGTCAGCATCGTCGTGGTTAAGGACCATCTTCCGGATGTGCCAGTACAGCCTTTCCTTGTAGGTGGAAATCAGTTGCCGAAAGGCAAGCTCCCTGGAAGAAGGGTCCTTTAGACTATCCAGTATTTGCTGGTCATTGGTCATATTTGATGCAATCGTTGATACTCAGACAGCAATTTGAAAAAATGGTTTAATCCGGGAAATTGAGCATTGAGTATTCTGTGTTCAGTCTCAGTGATCAGATATGCAAGCTCTGCGACTTGAAACTGAGACTCATCACTTTTCTATTCAATCCTAAAGTTCAGCCCTTCTTCCTTCAGTTTCTGGTAGACCTGAATATCGAACTGGTATAGTTTGGCGGCCCGGTGAGCAACCTTCTGTTGCTTTTCGCCCGAGTCGACCAATAAATTCATTTTGGCGAGTTTCTTCCTGAAATTTCGGGTGTCCATTTTTTTGTTCAGGATTACTTCGTAAACCGACTGTATCTCGGTGAGCCTAAATTTGTCGGGTAAAAGGTGAAATCCAACGGGATGGTACATTACTTCCTGACGTAGTTTTATGAGAGCCTCCTGAATAATCTGTTCATGATCGAAACAGAGGACAGGCAATTCGTTCAGGTTGAACCACTGTAGTGATTTAGCCAGATTCGACTGTTTCAAATGATAATAGTCCGGGTTAATGAGGGAATAATATCCCACCGTAATAACCCGGGTATATGGAACTCTCTGAAGTGACCCAAATGCGCGGATTTGCTGAAGAAAAACATCATTCAGTCCGGTTGCCTGAAAAAGTAATTCTTTCGCAAATTCATCCAGATCTTGTGCTTCCGGAACATGTCCGCCAAACAAACTCCAAACGATATCATTAAGAAAAACGGGGTGTTTTTCGTAAAGTTGTCTGATCTGCTCTGAACTGGCCTGAGCGGGCAATGTCCGCCGAAGCACATCCTTATCAATTTGATTGAGGAGAACCCGAAGACCGGATTTATCAAATCCGAAGATAACACAATCGACTGAAACTGAATTTAAAATCATAGTAAACTGTCTTTTGTTGCAAATGTAATATTCCATTTTTATTATCTGTTTTTGGATGGATAATAATTGCTTCACAGTTGGTCGAATCGTTTATCTTTGCATCGAAAATCAAAAGATATAGAAGAATGGCCTTAAAGTGTGGAATTGTTGGGCTTCCGAATGTAGGTAAGTCGACCTTGTTTAATTGTTTGTCGAGTGCAAAGGCACAATCGGCAAATTACCCGTTTTGTACCATTGAGCCCAATGTTGGAGTAATTACTGTTCCTGACGAACGTTTAATTGAACTTCAGCGGATCGACAAACCGAAGAAAGTTGTTCCGACAACAATCGAAATTGTTGACATTGCAGGTTTGGTAAAAGGTGCAAGTAAAGGCGAGGGTTTGGGTAACCAGTTTCTTGCCACTATCCGCGAAACTGATGCGATCATTCATGTTTTAAGGTGTTTCGATAACGACAACATCACTCATGTCGACGGATCAATTAATCCGGTGCGCGACAAGGAAGTAATTGACATTGAACTGCAGTTGAAAGACCTTGAAACAGTCGAAGCGCGTGTTGCCAAATGGGAAAAGGTTGCCAAACACGGTTTGGATAAAAATGCAAAAAAAATTGTTGAAATCGGACAGAAATACCGCGATGTGCTTATCCAGGGCAAATCGGCCCGGACTGTTGAACTCAACGCAGAAGACAAAAAATTGACCAACGATTTTTTCCTGCTGACCAACAAACCGGTTTTGTATGTCTGCAACGTTGATGAAGGTTCCGCCAAAGACGGAAACAAATACGTGGATATGATCAGGGAAGCGGTGAAAGATGAAAATGCTGAGATGATGATTATTGCAGCAGCAACCGAATCTGATATTGCTGAACTCGAAAGCTACGACGAAAAGCAAATGTTTCTGGAAGAACTCGGATTGACTGAACCTGGCGTAAACAAAATGATTCATGCAGCCTATCGCTTGCTGAACCTTGAAACCTATTTTACAACCGGAGCTGACGAAAGTCGGGCCTGGACATATGTGCGCGGGATTAAAGCGCCTCAGGCTGCCGGAATTATCCATTCTGATTTTGAACGCGGATTTATCCGGGCCGAAGTAATAAAATATAGCGATTACGTTCGATTGGGATCTGATGCAGCTTGTCGCGAAGCCGGTAAAATTGGCATTGAAGGCAAGGAATATGTGGTTCAGGATGGCGATATTATGCATTTTAGGTTTAACGTCTAGCTCCTGCTATTAAGAAATAGTTAAGACGGCAGTCAGTTTTGGCTGCCTTCTTGCGTCTTTGCAGATAAAACTGAAATTATTTTCACAAACAGGGTAAAGTTGAAAACCCATCCTATTTTTCAATGTTGTTGTTATTGGTTTAGGGGGTCAAAACTATTTAAGGATTTTTTTTCTGAGCTGACGATCTGAAAAAGGGGATGTGCCTTGAAAAACTAACAATCAGTAATTTTTAAAAATCATTGAAAATTGATATATATGGTATGAAATGGTAAGTTAAAAAAGAAAAATGTCAGAAATACTTTCTGAAATTAATCAAAATGACTATTTTTGAGGCTCGATTGATTTCTGACGGCAAATAATAATAACAAGATAAATTATGTGTGGATTTGTAGGCGTATTTGATTTAAAAGTTCCAGCGCAGGAATTGCGCCCCCAGGTTTTGAAGATGTCGAAGAAAATTCGTCATCGTGGTCCGGATTGGTCGGGTATTTTTTCGTGCGACAAGGCCATCCTTTCGCACGAGCGTTTGTCGATTGTTGATCCTGAATCTGGACAACAACCACTGTACAGTAAAGACGGGAAATTAGTTCTGGCGGTCAACGGCGAAATATATAATCATTTGGAGATCCGCGAGCGCATTGGTGATTCGTATGAGTTCCTGACTCACTCCGATTGTGAAGTGATTCTGGCTTTGTACCGCGAAAAAGGAATTGATTTTCTGGAAGATTTGAATGGTATTTTTGCCTTTGCATTATACGATATTGAAAAAGACGTTTATCTGATAGCCCGCGACCATATTGGCATTATTCCGCTTTATCAGGGTTGGGATAAGTCCGGGAACTATTATGTGGCTTCCGAATTAAAAGCGCTCGAAGGACATTGCAGCGTAATTGAGGAATTCTTGCCGGGGAAATATTTATATAGTCATGATGGTGAAGTGAAAACCTGGTATGAGCGCGAATGGCAATCGTTTGACGCAGTAGAGGACAATGGATTCGATATCGACGAACTGCGCAAAGCGCTTGAGGATGCCGTCCACAGGCAACTAATGTCGGATGTTCCTTATGGAGTATTACTTTCTGGAGGACTCGACTCATCGGTAATTTCAGCCATAGCAAAAAAATACGCCGCATACCGCATCGAATCTCAGGGTTCGGAGCAGGCATACTGGCCCAATCTGCACTCTTTTGCGGTAGGTTTAGTTGGTTCGCCCGATTTGGCTGCTGCTCAAAAAGTGGCCGATCACATTGGTACGGTTCATCACCAGATTCACTTTACCGTTCAGGAAGGATTGGATGCCATCCGTGATGTGATTTACCATCTCGAAACCTATGACGTTACAACGGTGAGGGCTTCCACGCCGATGTATCTGCTTTCCAGGGTTATCAAGTCAATGGGTGTGAAAATGGTTCTTTCAGGAGAAGGAGCTGACGAAATTTTCGGCGGGTACCTGTATTTCCATAAAGCGCCAAATGCACGGGCTTTCCACGAAGAAACTGTTCGTAAACTCGGCAAACTTCATTTGTACGATTGCCTGCGTGCCAACAAATCGCTGGCTGCCTGGGGAGTTGAAGGACGGGTTCCATTCCTCGACAAGGAATTTCTGGATGTGGCCATGCGGATTAATCCGGAAGAAAAAATGGCCAAAAACGGACGAATGGAAAAATGGGTGATCCGCAAGGCATTTGAAGATTATTTACCCGAAAGCGTGGTTTGGCGACAGAAAGAACAGTTTTCGGATGGCGTTGGCTACAATTGGATTGACTCGTTGAAGGCGATGGTGAACGAGAAGGTAACCGACGAAATGATGGCTACTTCGAAATTCCGTTTCCCGATCAATACACCGATGTCGAAGGAAGAATATTATTACCGGTCGATATTTACCGAGCATTTTCCATCCGATTCGGCAGCAAGTTGTGTTCCGTCAGTTCCTTCAATTGCATGCAGTACGCCAATTGCATTGGAATGGGATGCCAGTTTCAAAAATAATGCTGATCCTTCAGGAAGATCGGTAGGTAGCGTTCACCTCGAAGGATACGAAAAGAAATAGGTTTTTAAGGTTAAAATTTTTTGTGTGATGGAAGAACCGGGATATTTGTCCCGGTTCTTTTTGTTTAAGAAAGTTGATTGATGCTTAATTTATTTTACTTATTTTTGATTCAACCCTTGATAATCTTTATTTTAAAACTTTTTTTATGTCTAAAGAACTCACTGACGGTCAAAAATTCTTAATTATTATTTTTAGCATTATAATTCCTTGTCTATTTTTTTCATTATTTTTTTCAATAAAGGAAGATATGATATCTAATTATTTAGGACTAATGGCACGCGATATTAAATTTAATCAAGTAAATGAAATACTTTTTGATAGCGAAAAAAAAATAATTCATAGTCCCTATGCTGCATTTTTTCTAACAGAACAGGATAAAATCAACTTTGCATCTGACAAGCGTATTTTGCAAGATGATTTAGGCCTCTTCAAAAAGGTGAATTCAATTAAGTCAGTATTCTTTATTAGTTGTCCTACCGTCGATAGTAAACAATACAACATAACGACTTCAAAAATGAATGGAGGTAATTATACATCTGAAAACGACTTAGGAAAAATAGAAAGTTACGATGTTAATATATGGGTTTTTGATTGTGAAATAAAAAAAATAGTTGCGTTCAAATGCTTCCATGCACCCCCACTTAAAGAAAGTTACTATAACGAATTTCCAAAAACGGTTGATGAAGCTAGGATTAATCAATTTATTAAGAGTTTTCTTATTTCTGAGGAATAATTTATATCAATTCGAAGAGAAACTTCGCGAAAAAATGGCGGAATTGCTGAAATAATATGATGAACTATTAGACAATTTACGATTTACCATTTTGGCTGAATGAAGTGAAACAAATGGTAAATAGTAGATAATTAAATTGTAAATAATTTAAATTCAATAATTTAAATCTGATGGATCAACTGACCCTTACCACACCGGCTTTGTTGTTTTCAGCGGTTTCGTTGATTATTCTGGCTTATACCAACCGGTTTCTGGCTTATGCTTCAGTAGTTCGAACACTCCATGCAGCGTTTAAAGAAAACCCGAATTCCGTTCTGCTTGGTCAGATACAAAATTTACGAAAACGACTTCGATTGACTCAAACTATGCAAATACTTGGGATTGCAAGCCTTCTGCTGTGCGTGGTTTGTATGTTTTTGATTTATGTTCATTTTCATGTGTGGGCAGAGGCACTTTTTGGAATTGCCTTGCTTTTACTGATTCTTTCATTGGCAATTTCAATCCGTGAGATTCAGATTTCCGTAAAAGCGCTCGACATTCATCTGAATGATATGGAATAGAAGAAGTGCGAAGTACCTAAAGTTCGGAGTGCCTAAAGTTTTTACTCAGAACTTTAGGCACTCTGTCGCACTTTAGGCACTTCTTTCCTATCTTCGCGCTTCATTTTACAAAAAACGGATGGACCATTATCTTGGTGAGATTGCCGCATTGCTCACAGCCGTTTTCTGGACGGTAACGAGTTTATCGTTCGAGTCGGCAGGTAAAAAAATCGGATCACTGCAGGTAAATTTGATCCGTTTGGTTGCCGCCTTTTTCATTTACTGCATTGTGAATTATTTTCACCGGGGGATGATTCTGCCAATGGATGCAGGCGCCGAACGATGGGCATGGCTCGCCTTGTCTGGAATAGTCGGTTTTGTGATCGGCGATTTGCTTCTCTTTCAGTCGTATGTGGTGATTGGTGCAAGAGTTGCCATGCTCATCATGGCTTTGGCACCTCCGATCACGGCTCTTTCAAGCTGGCTGATTCTTGGCGAAGTAATGAGACCGATGAACCTGGTGGGCATGGCTGTAACTTTGACCGGTATTTCAATTGTTATCCTGAAACGTGAGAAGCACGAAGATGTCACCAAAAAAGGACATAAAATTACCACTAACTACAGTATCAAAGGAATTCTGCTGGCACTCGGAGGCGCAGCAGGACAAGGGCTCGGATTGGTTTTAAGCAAAAAAGGAATGGGCAACTACGATGCCTTTGCCGCTTCACACATACGCGTCATTACCGGTATGGTCGGATTTGCTGTTATTATTCTGTTCACCCAACGATATGGAAAAGTATGGAAAGCTTTACATCATCAATCGGCGATGAAACGGGTTGCATTGGGTTCGGTTTTTGGTCCGTTCCTTGGGGTTTCTTTCTCTTTACTGGCTATTCAACGTACTCAAGCAGGCATTGCTGCAACCATCATGTCCATTGTTCCGGTATTGATAATTCCTCCTGCTATTGTGCTTTTCCATGAAAAAGTGAACTGGAAAGAGATTATCGGAGCCGTAATTACCGTCGGCGGCGTCGCACTTTTCTTTTTGTGAAAAGCGGAAGTTCCTTAATACTATTGTTTGGTTTTCAGTGGGTTTTTCGATTTGTCGTAGAATTCATTTTGGAGTGCAGGCACAACTTCATCTTTCTTTACTTCCTGAATCATTTTCACCAGTTGGTCAACGGTAGAGTTGATCACCAGCTCACCGGCTTTGGCATTTGCCTTCGATCCATCGCCTCCGTAATGGTTGGGATAGCTGGCGTACCACCAGATTCCGGTATACACGTATGATAAATTTTTCAGTCGTTCCTGATCGACTCCGGATTGTTGTCCGGCGCGGTCCAGGTGGATAAGTTCAGGCACGATGGCTTTGATGACCGATGATTCTTCATTCCCGGCATGGGCATTAAATGGATCGTGCTGAGTCATTTCTTCCACCTTTTTCGCAACTTCTGGATCGTCTTTAGGCTGGAACAAATAAAGGCTGTATGAGTGCTTTTCAGATAACTGGGCCATTCCGAAGTAATTCAGGAATGCATTATTTCCTCCGTGACCATTCATAATAATAATCTTTTCGAAGCCATTTCGGGCCAGCTCATCCAGGGTTTCCTGAAGGGCTTTCCAGATAAGTTCCGGGCTGTACGCAATGGTTCCGGGCTGGTGTTTGGCTTCGTTGATCTGGCTGAGATAGTACCACGGAAACACTACTGTATATTCCTTCTCAGCAGCCCTGACGGCGATTTCGCGGGCTGTGTATAAATCGGTTCCAATAGGCAGATGCGGACCATGCTTTTCGAAGACACCGATAGGAAGGATACAGGTTTTAGTTGATTTTTCAACTGCTTTGATAAAATCGGGGGCAGTCAGTTCTTCCAGTTTGAAGGAAATTTCCTGGGCATGAAGCGAAACGATCATGGTGATCGAAGCCAGCAAAGTCAATAGTTTTTTCATAGAATAGAGATGATTGGTTGATTGCCATAAATTTAGCAAATTGAAAATCAACCAACCACTCTTCCGCTTAATTAATGCGTAAAACCAGGAAGAATCTGAAAAACGAACCTTACTGAATCACCAGTTTCGAGCTGATCTGTTTTTCACCTTCGAGTTTTGCCAATATCAGATAAAGCCCGGCATTCAGTTTTGAAACATTCAGCTTTGCCTCATTTCCAGAGATTCCGGAAAGATGCATCACAATTTGCCCGTTACTGTCAAGAAGTTGCAGATCCTTCAGTTGGGAAGATACTTCTATATAGACCAATTCGCTGGCAGGATTCGGAAAAATACGATAGCTGAAAGCGGGTTGCAGATGATCTTTCGGAGCATCGGTAAGTTCTCCCGGAATATGAGAATCGAGCCAGATCAACCGGGTTTGGATCCAGGTTTTCAAATTGGTAACATGTTCGGCATAAGTTGCCGGTTGAGGATCAACTTCCGGATCGCCGACCGGGGCGCTCAGGGTAGGCCATTTTGTGTAATGCCTCACCTGGGCTTCACTGGCAAGGTTTTTCACAGAATCGATGAAGGCGTTGATATAGCTGGTACTCAGGTATGATTTCCGAAGCAGCGTGTACCGCGAATAGATTGAATTTCCAAAGTTGGGGTCCTGCAACATACGAACGACCCAATCGTTTGAATTGGCTTTATTGTTCGGACAATCGTTAATTTTATAGCTCCAGCCTGAACCGTCGGTAGCCCTGAAAGGATCGCAGTCGTCCAGATTTTTATAACCCGAATCAAAATCCCAGACTGGCCCGGAATGAATTGTTTTGTCTTTGCTGTTTTTATCCTTGAAATAATAGCAGTTTTTCCGGTAGGCATTGATGTTTCGTGAAACTTCGCTGACCAGGAAATAATCGAGCCACGAATTGATCTTGATCCAGGCCGGATATCCGGTGGTTTTATCAGCAAAGCCGGGACTGTATAGAATACTTTCGAAGGAATTAACGGCAGTTTTCAGGTAATCTTTCTGCTGAGACACTAAAGCAGTTGCATCCGGATCGTCGTATACGAAATGAACCGATTTGTCAGGATGGCCGATAGGTGTGTAATTGCTTAACCAGCTGTTGGTATCATCATAAGAGTCAATCTTGAAAATGTATCCGCCAGTCAGGTTGTCGCCAGTAATATCGACGTTGGTCAGTTTCGAGATATCTACCCGGCCCTTGTCCTGTTTGATTTTTTCGCTCAGCAGATAAATTCCCTGGTATTCGTTGTTGACAATCACTTCCACCATTTTTACCCGAGGCGAATAATGCGACATTTTCCGGAAGAGCTGAAAAGATAGTGCGTTTCGAATAAATGTTTTATCGTTGTATGTTGCAAGTAAAATCCAGTCGTTCTCGGACGGCATTCCCAAAAGAGAAACATTGTTGTTGCCTCCGCTGCCATCCCTGGTTTCGATGTTATACGGATTTTGCTCTCCGGTTTTCGGTTTTCCGCCATGATAGTCAATTCCGATATATCCACTGTAGTTATTTCCCGGATCAGTCGGATGATTAATGTTGTTGCTGTTGCTGATCACTTTCATGTTGGCCGTGATTTTCGCTCCATCGATAATTTCCTGTCCTTTGGTATCAATTACCACCAGGGGCAGATTTGAGGAAGTGATGCCAGGAGTCTGAGAAAAAGCAGAATTGCCAAAGAGGACTAATGTAAAAATTAGGATCTTAAATTTAGGGTTCATGGTGTTTTAGGTTTATGTTGGCAAAAGTAATAAAGATCAAGTAGGTTTCTGAATTATTTTTTGATGATTAGTTTTGTATTTACCGCAGTCCTTCCAAGCATTTTTAAATGAAGGAGATAAATTCCAGGTGAAAATCCGGAAACATTCAACTGTGTTTCAAACGTGGCCATTCCAGGTTGATATATTTCCCTTCTTCCGGTGCTGCTGAAAACTTCAATCTCATTTATTTCTGAAGAAGCTTCGATGTAAACAGTTTCATAAGCCGGATTTGGGAAAATGCGATAGCTGAAGTCCGTCTCAATGGGCTCGGCCGAATTAACCGATTTTCCAGGAAAATGACCATCGAGCCAGGTGAGCCTGGTTTTGATCCATTTGCTCAACAAAGTAACCTGTCCCATGTAACTCGGTGGTTGAGCGTCGACTTCAGGTGCTCCCACCGGTTGGCTTAAAATCGGCCACTTGTCGTAGTGCCGGTTCTGAGCCTGGCTTACCAGCGCCTGAACCGAATCGATGTAACTTTGAAGGTAGCTAAAACTGAGGTAGGAGTTTCTCAACTCGAAATACCTTTTGTTCAGTGCGGCAGCGAAGTCAGGATCCTGAAGCAGGCGCACCACCCAGCCATTCGAGTTGGGATAAATATCCGGACAATCGTTGATCAGATAACTCCAGCCTGAGCCGTCGGTAGCCTGAAAAGTGCTGCAATCCCAGATATTTTTCCAGGCCCAGTCGAAATCCCAAACAGGTCCGGCATTGATTTTTCCTCCTTTACTGTTTCGGTCCTTGAAAAAATACATGCTCTTTTTAAATCCGTCCACATTCCTCGAAACCTCGTTGACAATGAAATAGTCGATAAGTGAATTGACATCAATCCAGGCCGGATAGCCTGTCGTTTTATCTGCAAAATCGCTGCTGTACAATTTTGCCTCGAATGAATTTACAGCATCTTTGAGATATTTCTTTTGCGAATCAAGAAGTTCTGCCGGACCAGGATCAAAATAGACATAGTTCACGATTTTTGAAGGATAACCGATTGGGCTGAACTGGCTTTGCCAACTGTTTGAAGCATCGTAATAATCAATCTTGAAAATATATCCTCCGGAGACATTGTCACCGTCAATGTCGGTATTTGTCAGTTTGGAAATGTCGACGCGTCCTTTGTCGCGTTTGATTTTTTCGGTCAGGATGTAGATGCCCTGGTAGGTGTTGTTCAAAATAACTTCGACGGTTCTGGTTCGTGGTGCATAATGGCCCAGCTTCCTGAATAATTCGAAAGCCAGCGTGTTCCTCATGAAAGTTTTGTCGTTGTAGTTTGCGAGCAAAATCCAGTCGTTTTCGGCAGGCATTCCGAGAAGCGAAACATTTAGTTTGGCTCCGGTAACGTCTCTCGTTTCAAATCCATATGGTTTTTGAGGTAAAGTTGCCGAATAGGCTCCGTGGATTTCTATTCCGATATTTCCGTCATAAACATTTCCGGGATCGGTCGGTTTATTGAGTATACCGGTTTCATTAGAAATGATTTTCATGTTTGCCTGAATTTTCGGGACATCCGGAATGGGAACACCATTGGTGTTGATTACCACCAATGGCAGATTGGAAGAACTGATTCCGGGTACCTGACAAAAACCAGACCTAATCAGGAAAAACAAGAGGAAGACAAGGGCTGTTTTTGATTTCAATGCGAGTTATTCCTGGTGTTTTCGGATCGGATTGATGTACATGTCATGCGCAAACGGCTTGAAATCGTGACTGTCAGCCACTTTTTTCAATCCAATTGGAGCTGATTTTAAGGTCATGCTTGTAACCGGTGCCCCTTGAATGTCGGCCAGAACAGCATTCAACATTTTCTCGTTTGGATCGCCGAATGGCAACAGGTTGGCAATGTCCTCTTCCACTTTGATGTCAGGAGTCAATCCATTCACAAAATCAGTTGCCCCGTTTGAATTGGAATATTTCACCACGATAGGCTGCATGGCATACGGATCTTTGGGATTCACGTTTCCCTGTGCATCCCAGTCTTTGATGGTCATCGATCCTACATATTTCCCGTCGGTATTCGATCCGACCAAAACCACGTTCAGGTATGGCCGAAGTCCGTTGATGAGCAGCTCACTGGCCGAAGCGGTATTGTCGGTCGCGATGATATATACTTTTTTCATGTTCAGCGTATTGATCGGCGTGGCCGGTGTTGTGGTAGTGGCATCGATGGTCTGAGCGAAATAATCATTCATAGATGAAAGGCCACCCTTTTGAGTGAAATAAGCTTCCAAACCGGTATTGTACTGTGATTGAGCGAAGATCTTGGTTTTGTCGGTTCCGTAAATCATACTGGCCAGATAAATAGAACTTTGAACCGATCCGCCTCCATTGTAACGTAAGTCGAGCACCAGCTGGTCGATATTGGCATCCTTGAATCCTTTGATGACATTGTTGAGCTGAATGTCGAAATCAGAATTAAAACCGTTATAAACCAGATAGCCGATTTTTTGGTTGTTGAAAGTAAAGATAGTGTCTTTATTGATCGGGTTTTCCTGCATTTCAATGGCGGTCATCGACAATGTTTTAAGACTGGGGACAATGGTATTGTTAGTAATGGTCGCAAATCCCATTTTGTAGGTGTCCGTTTTGAAAAGCAGGGTTTGGTAATTCGCAACCGAAAGCTGCGTATCGTTGATGGTAAGGAAAATATCACCCCGTTTCAGGCCGGCCTTTTCAGCAGGAGAACCGCTGAAAACATACCGAACAAATCCAAAGACATTACTTGTAGTGCCTATTTTCCACAGCATAAAATCAAATCCCATTGTCTTTGAAGTCCCACTGATAAAATCGTCAATGGTCTTTGAGTTGTCAACCAAAAACGACCACTTGTCAATTTGCTGGTACCGGTACAACAAACTGGTAAATAAGACCTGAGGATCGGTATATTTGTTCAAGAACCGGTTCAGGCTGTCAGTATTCTGGTACTTTTCGTTGGCCAGTGCCGGTACTTCCACATTCCAAAGGTAGTAGTCGCGCAGACCATTGAATATGAATTTGTTGACATCAGTTGCCTGGGGTACAATCACCGGTGGGGCAACCGGGTCTTTTTTACAGCCACAAACCAGTAGTGTGGTCAGAAGCAGACCTGCTAAGATATTTTTTACGTTAATTGTTTTCATAATTAAAAAATTCAAAATATTTTGGGCTAAAGTAAATAAAACAACAAAGACAATAACAATCCGGCAGCAATAAGGATTGAAAAATTTATAATCAAACTTCTCCGGATATTTTTGCTACTCAGAGTGCCTGCATAAATCATTTTCAGGAGATTGTTGCTATTGGTTGCATTCAGGATGGCAAGCACAATGGTCAATTGAGCAATGACGGCCTTTTGTTGCAAAAGATTGAGCAAAAACGGATCGATGTCGGTTACCCCAACTACAAATGCCAATCCTGTTATACCGCCACTTCCATAGCTTTTTGCTACAAAATCGGTAATCAGGGCAAAGACCACAAACAGCACGCCAAAAATTGCGGCAGTTTTTATTTCCAAAGGATTTTTGGGAGACTCGGTCTTCGATTCAGGAATTTCAGCCACCTTTATTTCAGGCTTTTTCACCGATGCATACCGTGAAAGCGCGAAAGCTATAAGGAACATAAGCAGAAAAGGGATGGACAATTGAATGGCCAGCGAAGGGTTGAAAATGAAAGCCAGACAAAGAATCCTCAGATACATCATTCCATTGGCAATCATGATTGCAGAAACAGTTTCCGGGCCTGCCAGTCCCTGTTTTTCCTGCCGGGCCAGAATTACTGTGGTAGCCGTGCTGCTGTAAATTCCTCCCAGTAATCCGGTTAGAAAAATTCCTGAATCGGGAAAAACAAACTTTTTCAGCAGATAACTTGCGTACGAAATACCAGAAACAACGACAATAGAAAGCCATAAATGGTAAGGCGAAATAGGAATTTTTTCAGAGATATTAGCTTCAGGAAGCAGCGGAAGAATCACACCGGCAAAAGCAATAAATTTGGCGAGGGTGATAAATTCTTCTTCAGAAGCTTTTTGAGATAGGGTGATAAAGTTGCTCTTCATCTCGGTCAGCAAAAGAAGCGACACAATAAAAGCTAACACCAGCCAAACCGGTTGGGTAAACACCATGATGGGGATGCAATAGGTTGAAAGGGCCAGCATGGTGCTTGTCAGCCCGTATTTCCCGTGTTGGCTTATTTTGTGAAAATATTGAATGCCCAGCAAAAAACCAATTAATACAAAACCGATCAGAAATGGAATGTAGGTATGAGGATCGGCAATAAATAAGACATATGCCAGCAAGCCAATGAAGGTAAAAGTGCGGTCGGTGCCAAAAAGTAAATCTTCGTCTTCGTTAATATGGTGCCGTCGCTGCTCCAATCCGATCAGTAAGGAGAAAATGAGAACCAAACTGAAATTGATGAATTCTGCGGGTATGTATTTCAGGAATTCCATGATTATGATTGTTTTCTTGCAAATATAATAGATGAAAACCGGAATCAGGCAATTGAAATCAAATAAGCAACGACCATTTTTCCATAATGTTTTCTCATAACCGCTTTTTAACACAATTTAAGGCAGTCTTTGAAAAACAACTCGCTAAAATTGGCATTTATGGGTTAATGGACAAAAAGAATGGTGAAAACCTCTGTAATCCTTTATTGGTATAGCTTTGCGAGAAATCAAAAATATGAATAAAAAAAGTGCTTTTATTGTGGTTCAAAAATAACGCTCAAATACGGTAAAATTGATG
>JANXYV010000019.1 GCA_025355875.1 Prolixibacteraceae bacterium
GCCCAAAAATTGAACCCTGGTCTTTCTGTAAGGAGACTTTCTCTATTAACCAGGGTTTATCTATACCCAAGGCTAATGCAAATATTTGTTCGCTATTCATGCCCCAAAGATAAATTACCCACACCAAACATCATAGAGCCACAATAATCCATTTTCCTCCAAATATTTTTTTAACTGATCGTGTTTTGTCTGGTATTGGATTTCATAGGCCTTGAGAACCTTTTGAAATCGGGGATCACTGCGAATGCAATCAAATACAGGATCGTACTGGAAAACAGTTAGTTGCCATTTAGGCATAGAATATTTACTGTTATAAATTAAAAACTTGAAGGCCTTTTCCTTCTCCCCTAAAATAATATAATCGGCAGCCTGAACAAGATTTAATACATCTTCATTTTTAGGCCCTTCACCTTCATTTTGATTCAAATAGTTTTGTAATTCCTGATTAAAGAATTGCTTTGCTTCTTCTGTTTTCCCTGCTTTAAAGTAAGCATAACCAATGCGATGCAATCGTCGGGGAGTTACAGGTACTCCTGCTTTTTTACAACAATCAACATATTTTTTAGCATATTCGTATGCTTCTTTGTGGTGACCGGAAAATGTACAATATTGAAATAAATCAATTTCCCAGTCAGTTGTATCCCTTCGATGTTCCTCTTTTACCAGTTGGTAAGCTTTTTCAAAATTTCCGATGCTAAATTCCACAAATTCCATAAAATGTTTATAGGTAATCGAATCATGAGTTAATTCCAGACTTTGTTTATAATACTTCTGAGCCTGATCTGGAAACCCAAACTCTAAATAAGTACGACCTAATAATAACAAATTCCATGGTAACTCATCCGGTCCTCGAAAACGCTTTGCAATTTCATGTTGATAGATTATGCGCTTAATCCAATCGCCCGCTGTTAAAGGATTTAAGGAGTATAAGTTAAAATATGCATTGAAATCGTTTGGATTGTATTTTACGGCTTTCTCAAACTCTTTCAATGCTTGTTCATTTTTACCCAATGCTCTAAAAAACGAGCCTCTGATATGATATGCATCTGCACAACGATCGTCATAGACAAGTGCCCGGGTTGCCAGGACCAACGCTGAATCCAGATATTTCTTTGAAATATCAGTCCCATTATATTTAAGTAAGTATGTTTCAGCCAAGCCCGTATAAGCCTGTGCGAACTTTGAGTCAAGCTCCAATGATTTGCGAAAAGAAATCTGAGCACTTTCTAATAATTCAAATTTAGTCCAGGCCAAATCACTTTTGAATTTTTTTAAATCGTAGTTTCCCATTGTATAATAATCGTATGCTGTAATATTAGCTGTTGGCACTTTCCGAATACTCTGCATTTCTTCCGGTGTGATTACTGCATCCAATTCGCTGGCAATTGTTTCCGAAACTTCACTTTGAACTGAAAGAATATCCTTCCAGGGTCGGTCATATACATTCGCCCAGGCATGGCCTTCTTCACCGACCTTAATTAATTGCATAATCAGGCGGATCTTGTCTCCTTCCTTTTGTAAACTGCCTTCGAGAAGATAGGCGACTCCCAGTTCCTTTCCGATCACTTTGGCCGTCTTATCAGTTTTCCGATATTGCTCAACTGAAGTTCTGGAAAGAACCCGAATATCTTTAATCTTCGACAAATGCGTAAGAATAGCATCCATCATTCCATCAGCCAGATATTGCTTTCCAGGCTCATCACTCAGGTATTTGAAAGGAAGGACGGCAATTGATTTTTCTGCCTTTGAACCCGAAGGCCAATGAAACAGGAAAATGGAAAGAGGAATCAGGAAAAAGGAAAAAATAATCAGGGCAATCCAAATTTTTCTTCTGTTGGGTTTCTTCGGGGTAGGTTCAAGTTCAACCGCTTGTTCTTCGGGTTCATTTTCCTGTTCATGGTTTCTCAGTTCACCCGGTGCATGTCCAAAATATTCGTGGAAGCATTTATTGAAATAGGTCGGACTGCCAAAACCAACCCGGTAGGATATTTCGGCGGCAGTCAAATCCTCATTCAGCAGTAACTCTTTGGCCTTTTTGAGCCGGATCTCCCGGATAAACTGACTGATGGTTTGATTGGTGTTGGATTTTAATTTCCGGTGAAGGTTAGAATGGCTCATGCCCATTTCACCGGCAAGTTCTTCCGGGCCAAAATGCTCGTTGGCCAGGTTGGCTTTAACGAGTTCGGTGAGCCGATGTAGGAACTCTTTATTCATCAGAGATGTTTTTGGGGTGAATTCCAAACAATCAACTTGTATCTAAATATACGATATTATTGCCTTAAAAACAACGAGTTGAATAATTATTTCAAACTTGACAGCAATGTTGGTACGAAAACAGCCAACGAAAAGTTTATTCTTTGTTGGCTGTTTGCAATAGTAAAAATAGCTTTCAATTTTTACTCATATCGGAACACAATTTCATCATTTTCAACTTCAACCATCACTTTCGTGCGGCCTTCCATTCTTCCTGAAAGGATTTCCTTCGACAAATCGTTGATCAGGTATTTCTGGAGCATCCGCTTGACTGGTCGGGCACCGTGTGTCGGATCATATCCAACCGCAGCAATCCAATCGATGGCTTCTTCGGACAATTCAATTGTAAATTGCTTGTTCGGAATACGCTGCAAAATGAGCTTGATTTGCAGTTTTACAATCTCTCGCACATCTTTGCGGGTTAGCGGGGTAAACATGATCACTTCATCAATCCGGTTCAGGAATTCAGGAGAGATGGTTTTCCGGAGCATATCGAACAGGTCAGTTCGGGTTTGCTCTTCAATTTGTGCATGATTCTTTTCGTTCATTTGTTCAAACCGATCCTGAATAAGGTGCGAACCCAAATTCGAGGTCATGATGATGATCGTATTTTTGAAATTGGCTACCCGGCCTTTATTATCAGTCAAACGGCCATCGTCCAAAACCTGGAGCAACACGTTGAACACATCCGGATGCGCTTTTTCAATTTCATCGAAAAGAATGACAGAATATGGCTTCCGGCGGACGGCTTCAGTCAATTGTCCACCTTCGTCATAACCCACATATCCGGGAGGCGAACCAATCAATCGGGTGACCGAGAATTTCTCCTGGTATTCCGACATGTCGATCCGGGTCAGCATGTTTTCGTCGTCGAACAGAAATTCGGCCAAAGCCTTTGCCAGTTCTGTTTTGCCAACGCCTGTGGTACCTAGGAAAATGAATGAACCGATAGGTCGTTTTTCGTCCTGAAGTCCGGCCCTGCTTCGCCTGACAGCGTCGGCAACAGCCCGGATGGCTTCATACTGACCAATAACACGTTCGTGAAGTTCGTCTTCCAGATGAAGCAGTTTTTCACGTTCGCTTTGCAGCATCCGGGAGACCGGAATACCAGTCCACCGCGAAACAATTTGCGAAATGTCTTCCGCGTCCACTTCTTCCTTGATCAAATGCTGTGATTTATTGCTGCTTAATTCGGCTTTCAGTTTTTCAATTTCACCTTCTGCCTCACCGATTTTGCCATACCTGATTTCGGCTACTCGGCCAAAATCACCGGAGCGTTCGGCCTGTTCAGCTTCCAGTTTAAGTGATTCAATTTCCTGTTTCTTTTGCTGAATGCCGTCGATCAGCGATTTTTCGAGCTGCCACTGTGCCCTGAATCGGGATTGTTCCTGCTTGAGGTTGGCAATTTCTTCGTTCAAAACTGAAAGTTTTTTTTCGTCTTTCTCACGCTTGATGGCTTCGCGTTCAATTTCGAGCTGCATGATTTTCCGGTCAATTTCGTCCAGTTCCTGAGGGACCGAATCCATTTCGAGTCGAAGGCGGGCAGCCGCTTCGTCCATCAGATCGATGGCTTTGTCAGGCAAAAAACGTTCGGTGATATACCGCTGCGAAAGCTCTACGGAAGCAATGATCGCCTCATCTTTAATCCGGACTTTGTGGTGATTTTCGTACCGTTCTTTAAGACCGCGCAGGATGGCAATGGCACTTAAAGTATCCGGTTCGTCGACATTCACAATCTGGAAACGTCGTTCCAGCGCTTTATCTTTTTCGAAATATTTCTGGTATTCATTCAGGGTTGTTGCGCCAATTGCCCGAAGTTCTCCACGTGCCAGCGCGGGTTTCAGTATGTTGGCGGCATCCATGGCACCTTCACTTTTACCGGCCCCAACCAAGGTGTGAATTTCGTCGATGAACAAAATAATTTCGCCATTGGCATTGATGACTTCATTGACAACCGCTTTCAAGCGTTCCTCAAATTCGCCTTTGTACTTGGCGCCGGCGATCAGCGCACCCATATCCATCGAGAAAAGCTGTTTCGATTTCAGATTTTCCGGCACATCACCTCGGACAATCCGTTGCGCCAAACCTTCGGCGATGGCCGTTTTCCCTGTTCCGGGTTCGCCAATCAAAATCGGGTTGTTTTTTGTTCTTCGGGATAATATCTGTAGGATGCGGCGGATTTCATCGTCACGACCGATAACCGGGTCGAGTTTTCCATCGCGTGCCCTCTGATTAAGGTTGAGCGCGAAACGGTTCAGTGAATCGAATTTGTCTTCCGCGCTTTGGCTATCCGCTTTGGCGCCTTTCCGGAGTTCTTTTACGGCAAGTTCGAGCTCTTTTTTTGAAATTCCTGAATCTTTGAGCATCCGGCTGATTGTATCTCCGGTTTCCAAAAGTGACATCAGAATATGTTCGATCGAAACAAACTGATCGTTCATTTCCTGCATGATCGCGACGGATTTTTGAAGAGCCCGGTTGGCATCGTTCGACAAATAGGGTTCGCCACCAGTGACCTTCGGATAGGATTCAACGATTCGGTCAAGTGCCTGTTGAATGATCACAGGATTAGCACCCAGTTTTTTCATGAGAAATCCGGTAACATTTTCGGCTTCGTGGAAGAGCCCTTTCAGAAGGTGACCAGTTTCGATGGCTTGCTGCTGTTTTCCCTGAGCGACAGTGAACGCATATTGCACTGCTTCCTGCGACTTGATGGTGAAATTGTTGAAGTTCATGACGATCTGAATTATAAAGTTATCAGGAGTTAAGCAAAACTCCTGCCATGATATGTTAAGACTTAATTCTGGACAAAATGACCGGGCAAACGAGAGGGATTCTGACAGATATCGTGGATTCAGGACTTTATTGTTTCTTCGGGGAAAAAGAGATTTCAGGATTTGGTTAATGCTTGAAATCTTTATCTTTGAATAAATATTGCTAGATATTCATCATTTAAAACACACACACGAACCTATGTCTAAAAAGATCAGAATTGTTTTTACCTGTTCTGTGCTGGTGATTAGCATGCTTTTCACCTCTCAAAAAGGGTATAGCCAAGAGTCAACACCACCCAAAAAAGAACGCAAAAACACCGTCAAACTCAACATTACCAATCCGATGATTTTTGGTACGAATTGCTATATTGTTGGTTATGAACGAACCATTGGTCAACATCAGTCGTTTTCGGTAAATGTTGGCCGTTTTGCCATGCCTCAGTTGTTTAATATTGGGTTAGATTCTATTAAACAGATTAATTCAAACTCACGAACCAGCAGAGGATTAAGTCTCTCCGGAGACTACCGTTTCTACCTTGCAAAAGAAAATAAATACGATTCACCTCATGGTCTTTACATCGGACCTTATTTTGCCACGAATAGTTTTAGCCGGACTTTTGAGATGGAAGCTACCGCCGGGGAATTTGTCGGGAAACTTAATGCAGATCTTAAGCTAAGTATTCTTACCGTTGGATTTCAGCTTGGTTATCAGTTTGTATTCTGGGATAGGCTTTCATTGGATATGCTTTTGTTTGGACCCGGATTTTCGGCCTACAATGCAAAGGTCGGACTGAGTACCACGCTTGATGCTACTTCGGAATCTGAATTATTCAAAAAAATCAACGATGGACTGGCTGAGAAGATTCCTGGCTACAGCCTGGTTATTAAACCAGGTGATTTCGAGAAAACCGGAACATTTAATACAACCAGTTTGGGATACAGATATATTATCATGTTGGGATTCAGGTTTTGATCAAACTATGGGGGATTTTCTGAACAGAACATAGGAGGCAGATATAAAAACAAAAAGGTAGGTTCAACAACCTACCTTTTCTCTCTTAAACTAACTAACCTAACTAAACCTAAACTTATGAAAAAAAATGTATTACAAATATAGGCTTCAGTATTTGAAAATTATGAAAATAATTGTTAAATGATGTTAAACTTATTGTATTCTTTACGTTAATAAATTATTACTGAGCTACAAACTGGTAGGTAATAGTTCCTCTTTGAATTGCAGGAGCTTTTGGCTCCTCATTAAACAGCGTTCGTTCAGCAGCCTGGGTTGCATATTCCGGAAGCATGGGGTCGTTTATGTTGTTGGCAGCACGGGCTTCAGCTTTGATCACTTCTCCTGATCGGTTCACCTGGATGTCGACCGTAATGGTGCCCCCACCTTTTGCCAGGTAAACCGGAATCGGCAACCGGAGATGAAACCGGTTCTCCAGAAAATAGTGGATGTTGCTTTTTCCTGAATACACCACGTTTTTAATTGATTCGCGGTCTTTTCCTTCCGTTGTGGCTTCAGGCATTTCAAACTTTTTAACTGCAACTGGTTTTTTTGACAATTGTTTGTTCACATTCGAGACCAGATTTTCAGCTTCCTCAACATCGTGACGGTAACTGGCATCAAAAAATTTATCCTTTTTAGCCGCATCATTCACAGCCAGGTTGCTTCCGGTATTATTGCCATTTCGTTGAGATAAATCGCTTGCTGCGTCTGATTTTTGTGACTTTTTCTCCTCTTCTACCGGTTCATCTTTTTTTTCTTCGGTAGCCGTAAAGTCAAGCACGACTGCTTCTTCATTTTCAATTTTATCTTTGGTCTTTAGTTCGGCCTTCAGAAAAATGGAAACCAGGATAATGTGAAAGATCAGGGTTCCCATAACCCCATATATGTTTTTACGATATAGCTTTTTAATGTTCAGCATGTTGGGGCAAATGTAATAAAATAGGGTGTTTCTGGTGTTTTAATCCGGAAAAATCGAGCTCCTGCAGAATATATATTAATCAACCAGAATTGATTCTGCTTCTTGTTTTTTTTGATTTGCTTTCCTGAAATATTTAAGGAATTTAGGATTCGGAAAAGTATATTTGCACGTCATGAAACTGATCTGCATCACTTTTATAGTTTTTTCTTCTTTAGGCCTTTCAGGCAAAGAATTAGCTATCATGAAAAATGATTCGGTAATACCTGAGGTAAATGCAAATAATCCAAAATTATTTTACGATAGCCTGGCTGTAAAAGCCTCACGCCACCGGGTTACTGAATTGATGTATAACTGGTTGATCAGTGTTCCAAAGGAAAAGGTCGACAAGGACCTGATCTCGTATGAATATTTCCGGAGTTTTGAAAAGAAAAAGATCGGAACGATTACAGTTAAGGCGCTTGAAGTTTTCGGTCCTGACCTGGTGGATACAGCAAAAACCACCGATGTCTGGATTGAAAAAGTCGCCAATAAATTACATACCAAATCAAACTTGTTCGTTATCCGGAAAAATTTATGGATCAAAGAAGGTCAGGATCTGGATCCGAACCTAATGATGGACAACGAACGTCTGTTGCGCAGTCTGCCTTATCTTCAGGATGTCCGTATTATAATCAAACCGCGGCAGGACGATGATCAGACAGTGGATGTACTGATACTTACGAAAGACGTTTTCTCGTTTGGTGCAACAGCCTCGGTTGGTGACCTTAATACAGGCTCCATAGGTATTTATGATCGGAATATCTTTGGAAGAGGTCATGAATTAGGGGTGACGATGGTCGGAAATTCGCTGAAATCTCCCAACATCGGATTTGATGCCTATTATAAGGCCAATAACATCAACGGATCTTTTATCAATTTTTCATCGGGATATTCCAATACTTATTTGAACGAAGGTTTTTTTATTTCATTTCAACGTGAATTTTTACGACCTCAATCGGTGTACGCCGGTGGATTGACAGCAATCCGTAGCTTTCGGTCAAACCGCATCACTTCAACTGATTTGGTGGTCACCACATTTCCACTGGATTATCTCTTTTTGGATGGATGGTATGGACGAAGACTTAAACACCGGATCAAAGCCAACGATAGTCGTTTCCAGGTAAACTTATCGGGAAGGATCAGATATTCTTCATTCTATAAGCGGCCTGAACCTGACACGAACAATAACCAGTATTTTGCAAACAGCACTTTTTACCTGGCCGGGCTTAGTTTTTCACAGCGGACCTATGTTCGCGACTTTTTGGTTTATAGCTATGGAATTACCGAGGATATTCCGAAAGGTTATTTGCATGAATTGGTTGTTGGATACGATCACAACGAATTTGGAGATCGTTGGTATTCACATGTCTTTTTTTCCTCCGGAAACCTGTTCAGGAATAAATCCTATTATTTTTATTCGTCGTTTGGAATAGGAAGTTTCTGGAGACCAACCGGACTGGAGCAAGGGATGGCCGATTTGAAGCTGAACTTTATTTCGCCTTTGTTTCATTTTGGCGCTGTTCAGTCACGGCAATTCGTAAAAATCGACTATACCTTTGGAATTAACCGGTTTGAGATGGAAGACCTGTTGTTGCGGAATAGCTATGGGATCAGGGGTTTTTCAGGAAATAGCGGAAAAGGAAAACAGCGACTTACTGTGAATATAGAAAATGTTTTGTTTCAGAACAGGTCGATTTTGAATTTTCAAACTGCCTTTTTCTCGTTTATCGATCTTGGGCTTATTGGAAACTCGAGTAAAATCATTTTTACTCAGCAAACGTATGCCGGCCTGGGTGTCGGTTTGAGGATACGGAACGAAAACCTTGTTTTTAAAACGATCCAGGTCCGATTGGCCTACTATCCGGGCAGTCCTGCAAGTATGAGTCCTATTGGGATTACCATCGACGGGGTTACCAAAAACCAGTTCTATTCGTTTCAACCACATGGCCCGGAACCTCTCCGGTTTGAATAAAATGTTTTAGTTGAACAAACTCATGATTTCTTCTTCGGTAATTGCTTCGCTCAACGGATTGTTCGAGCCAATGAACTTGTCTGCCAGTGCCGATTTTTTTGATTTTAATGCCTGAATTTTTTCTTCGATCGAATCTTCGGTAATGAAACGGTAAACAAAAACTTTTTTATCCTGTCCGATTCGGTGGGCTCGGTTAATGGCCTGGTTTTCGGCTGCAGGATTCCACCAGGGATCGATAATAAACACATAATCTGCTGAGGTCAGGTTCAATCCAACTCCTCCGGCTTTCAGCGAAATGAGGAAAATATGATTCTCCGGATCTTCCTGAAACTGCCTGATCACTTCCTGACGGTTGTCGGTTTTTCCGGTCAGCAGCGAGTATTTCCAGTTCTTCGATTCAACCTTTGCCTGAACTAATTCGAGATGTTTTACGAAAGAGGAGAAGATCAACACTTTGTGACCTTCAGCAACCAGGTTTTTTAAACATCGGTAAATTTCGCTGAACTTGCCCGATTCGGTTTCAGTTTCTTTGGTGACCAGTGATGGATGATTGGCCAATTGGCGCAATCGGGTCAGTCCTTGCAAAACCACCAGCGCCGATTTTTTGATTCCGTTCGTTTCAATATTGTGGAGAATAGTATTTCGGATGGCCGATTTTTCTGTCTCGTAGATTTCCCGCTGCTCGTCGCTCATGTCGCAATACCTGACCTGTTCGGTCAGTGCAGGCAAATCGCTGGCAACTTCAGCCTTGGTCCTTCTCAGTACAAATGGGCGAATGAGTTTTTGCAATTTTTTTTCCTGTTCCTGATCGTTCTTTTTTTCAATGGGGGTGATAAACTCACGTTTGAAAAAAGGCAAGCTCCCAAGCAAACCTTTGTTCAGGAAATTCAGCTGCGACCACAAATCGGACAACGAATTCTCGATGGGCGTGCCGGTAATCACCAATTTATGTTTTGACCTGATTTCGATGGTGCTTTTATACGTTTTGGATGTGGAGTTTTTAATATTCTGGCTTTCGTCGAGGATCAGGTAGAAAAAATGAAAGGCTTTAAGCATCTCGTAATCGTTCCTTAAAGTGCCATAAGTCGTCAGGATGATGTCGTAATACCGGATAGCATCAGCCATGGCGCCCATTTTCCGTCTCTGACTGCCAACGTGTTTGTATACTTTTAACGAAGGTGCAAACTTGTTGATTTCATTCTCCCAGTTATGAACCAGCGAGGTGGGCATTACTATGATCGAAGCGGCCTGTGTTTCGGCTGAAGGTTCCGGTGCAGCAAAAAGTGAAAGTTGCTGACGGTATTCATTTTGCTGTTCCTGAAAAAATAATCCAGGTTCAGGTTTTCTCAGTTTTAACAGCAAGGTTAGGGTCTGAATGGTTTTTCCAAGTCCCATATCGTCGGCCAGACAGCCGCCCAACTGATTCTGGTACAACTGGTACATCCACGAATACCCTTCGTGCTGATAGGTCCGGAGTTTTGCATTCAGTTCTGTGGGAATTTCAACCTGTTCGTTGATAACCAGATTTATACCATCTAATTTCCTGAAGAAATTCTGGTCAATTCCCTGTACTTTTTCCTGAAGCAACTGGAAATGATGGTTTTTTATTTTCAGAATATTGCCATCCAGTTTGGCAAACGGGAAAATGTCGCGGTAGGAGGAGAACCATTCGATGGGTAAAATGGCAATCTCTCCGGAAGGCAATTCGAATTCGCGAATATCTTTCAAAATGTATTTGCGAAGCCTGATAAATGGAATCTGGTATTCGCCAAATTTGACGGTGGCATGAATATCGAACCAGTCTTCGTTGCTTTTAATTTGAACTTCAAGTATTTGAGAACCTGTAAAGTATTTTTTGCTTAGTTTATTCTGAACAATTAAAATTCCCTGGGCTTCCAATTCCTGGCGTGCAGAAGAAAGCCATTGAACCGACCGGTAATAATTTTCAATATCCGGTTTTTCCGGATTTTTTTCGGTGTTCCAAAAACCATTATCATACTTCAAACCCATTTTTTTCAGGAAACCTAGTTGCTCAACTTCCCAGGCACGGTCGCGAACAAACTTTTTAAACGTATAACTTTCCTCGGTTTTCTCGAAACTCACAAAAACATTGGAACCCGAATCTGCCAGATAATGACTGTTTTCGTACCTGAATTTTACGACCAGTACCGGGTTCAGCGACAAATCCTGCTCAAGTGAAAGTATGGTTTTTCGTGGAGGGCGGCTTTCGATGATCTCGAAACCGGTCGCTTTTACTTCGCATTCCCTGATGGTATTCAGAATGAAGGAACCGTAGTATTTATCTTCCGACACACGAGGGATCAAAACCGCTTCCTTCGTTAAGAAGGGCGCCAGTTTTTTGCCTGAAAACTGGTTGAAAACGTAAAGCTGATTCTGGTAAACAAATGAGCATGGCAAAACACTAACCATCCGGATGGTTTTGTGAAGCAGGTTCAGGGGTTTGCCTTCGTGCGAAATCTTCAGTTTATATTTGGTGCCGTTTTCGTCGCGGTTAAAATGGAAAACAGAATCGGAAAAAGTCCGGTTCACCCGGATTTCATCCTCATCGTAAAGGTTCGAATATTTGGCCTGTTTGTAAAAGAGCCGGACATTGCTTTTCATAAGCAGTATAATACACCGGTAGATGTATTTATCGATGTATGGACTGATATGGTTCAGGAACAAATCCTGATTCATATTCTGGAAAAAATTGACTTTATCGGCCTTTTTCGAGAACTTCTTCATGAGTATTTCGTCGCTGTAATTCTCAGTCAACCTGAGCAATTCCAGTTCAGTTTCGCTCAATACCAATTCCCCGCTTTTCAGATCATGGGGTTTAACTACCTTTTTTACCGTGTTGTACGATCGTTCTTTTTCGATGAGAAGCGGCGTCAGAAGGGTTCCCACTGAGCGGTGTTCAGTAATGGCTATAATAAATTCCTGAGTCAATTTTTTATCGGTTATGTAAGTGATCACTTTCGGTCCATTTTTTTGCCCAGACTTTCGGGTTCAAACAAAACCTGAAAGTTACGACATTCCATCCGTGGTCTGGCGAATTTCTTTTCCTGAACGAAGTGATCTTTATCAAGTCTTAACATCGACCCTCAAATAAGGATGAAATCCCTTAACCTTCCACTTTATGATGAGTATCTTAACAGTTAATTAAGATTGCTGTCAAAAAATCTTTAGCTGTCAAAAATTTAAGCCTTATAGGTAATTATTCTTTGCACTATACTATTTTTGGCGTTCCGTAAAAAAGGGTAAACCAAAAACTTTAGTGATGAACCAAATTATTGATAAGGTTCTTTTTTCTGAAAAAGTAGCCAAATTTGTTGTTGACGCCCCGCGCATTGCCAAATCGCGCAAACCGGGACATTTTGTGATCCTTCGGGTCGACGAAAAAGGGGAGCGAATTCCTCTGACCATCGCTGGTGCCGATCCTGTAAAAGGAACCATTGATTTGGTGGTTCAGAAGATGGGGGTCAGTTCAACCAAACTTTTCGATTTGAATGTTGGCGATTTCATACTTGATTTAGTCGGTCCGCTCGGGAAAGCCACGCATATACACAATACAGGAACCATTTTAGCTTGTGGCGGCGGAGTGGGTGTTGCTCCCATGTTGCCGATTGTTGAAGCATTCAAAAAAGCAGGAAACCGTGTTATTTCAATATTAGCCGCCCGTAATAAAGAACTGATTATTCTGGAAGATGAAATCAGGAAATGGTCGGACGAAGTAATCATCATGACCGACGACGGATCCTATGGAACTAAGGGATTGGTCACAACCGGTGCAGAAATGGTTATTCAGCGCGAAAAGGTGAACGAGTGTATCGCGATTGGTCCTGCGGTAATGATGAAATTTACATCGCTGCTCACCAAAAAATATGAAATCCCAACACAGGCCAGCTTAAATGCAATCATGGTCGACGGAACCGGAATGTGTGGCGCCTGCCGCGTCAGCGTGGGTGGACGGACACTTTTTACCTGTATCGACGGACCTGAATTCGACGCTCATCAGATCGATTTCAACGAGTTGATCGTGCGTCTGGGCGGGTATGCCGCTGAAGAAAAACTGGCCAATGAGAGGTTTTTATCATCCAATTAAATCTGAAAGAAATGTCGACAAACAAAGAATATCTCCAGACCGAACGCGATAAGGAATGGCGCGCCGAACTGAGAAAGAAAATGCCTGCCAAAGACCGCACAGCCAAAGTCAGGACCCGAATGCCCGAACTTGATCCATTTGTGCGTATCCAATATCAGGATCGTGAAGTGAATACAGGTCTGACCGGCCAGCAAGCCCAGGTTGAGGCTTCAAGATGTCTGGATTGCATCAATCCAACCTGCATCGATGGCTGTCCGGTGAGCATCAACATCCCGAAATTTGTAAAATACATTGAACTGGGGAATTTCCTGGAAGCTGCCAAAACACTCAAGGAAACTTCGGCGCTTCCGGCAGTTTGCGGGCGGGTCTGCCCTCAGGAAAAACAATGCGAAGCCACCTGTTTTTACACAGTTAAGTTGAAGAAAGATCCGGTGGCTATTGGTCATCTGGAGCGCTTCGCCGCTGATTATGAGCGTGAAAGCGGAAGTATGTCGGTTCCTGAAGTTGCTCCGGCTAACGGAAAAAAAGTAGCTGCAATCGGATCGGGACCAGCTTCACTCTCATTTGCCGGTGATATGGTTAAATTTGGCTATGATGTGACTGTTTTTGAAGCCCTTCACGAAATAGGCGGGGTACTGAAATATGGAATACCTGAATTCAGGCTTCCAAATAAAATTGTAGATGTTGAACTTGACAACCTTCAAAAAATGGGTGTGAAGTTTGTCCGAAATTTCATTGTCGGAAAGACCGCCAGTTTCGAAGATTTGAAATCGGAAGGTTTTGAGGCATTCTTTGTAGCCAGTGGCGCCGGTTTGCCCCGTTTTATGAATATTCCGGGCGAGAACTACAATGGAATCCTTTCATCCAATGAATACCTGACCCGTGTAAATCTGATGAACGCAGCCAGCGAGCAATTTGATACCCCGGTTATTAAAGGAAAAAATGTAGCGGTTATCGGTGGCGGAAACACGGCCATGGATTCTGTTCGTACAGCCAAACGATTGGGTGCCGAACGTGCAATGATCATTTACCGCCGGTCGCGCGAAGAAATGCCTGCCCGTGTCGAAGAAGTTCATCATGCTGAAGAAGAAGGCATCGAATTTATGAACCTGGCTAATCCGATCGAATATTTTGCTGATGAAAAAGGAATGGTAAACCGGATGCGTATTCAGCGAATGACACTGGGCGAACCGGATTCTTCAGGACGGCGACGGCCAATTGTGCTCGAAGGTTCGGAATACGATATTCCGGTTGATTTAGTGATCGTGGCAGTCGGTGTTTCGCCAAATCCACTGATTCCTTCCGAAGTGAAAGAATTGAAAGTGAGTAAATGGGGAACGATCGAGGTGAATGAAGAAACGATGCAAAGTTCAATCCCTGAACTATTTGCCGGTGGCGACATCGTCAGGGGAGGGGCAACAGTCATTCTGGCTATGGGCGACGGCAGAAAAGCCGCTGCTTCGATGGATCAGTATCTTCAGGAAAAAATGAAAAAATGATTTATGATTAACGATTAATCGATTAGCGATTAACGAATTAGGGTAATCGTTAATCTTTGATCTTTAATCTACATTCTTTTATAACTTTACTTTTAAATCTTTTTGTTATGGCAAATATATCAACCCGTTTTTTTGGACTCGATTTAAAAAGCCCGGTAATTGCGGCCAGCAGCAGCATGACCGGACACGCAGAACAAGTTTTAAGACTGGCTGAAGCCGGTGCCGGAGCCATCGTCCTGAAATCAATTTTTGAGGAAGAAATTTTTCATGAATTGCAGGAAGAACTCAGCCAGCGATCGGGATTGAATTCTGATCCGGAATACCTTGATTACTTCGATTATGTGATCAAAGACGCAAATATCCGGAAATACCTGAAACTGATTTCAGATGTAAAATCCAGTACCACAGTACCAATTGTGGCCAGCATCAACTGCATCAGTTCGAGCGACTGGGTTTTATTCGCCAGGAAGATTGAAGAAGCCGGCGCTGATGCTTTGGAACTCAATATGTATGTTGATCCTGCCAATGTTTCAAATTCAAGTGAAAATATCGAGCAAACCTACTTCGAAACGATCAACCGGGTTCTAGCTGTGATGAAAATACCTGTTTCAATAAAAATCAGTCATTATTTCTCTAACCTGGCAGGAATGGTTCAGAAATTGTCGGAAACAGGCATTTCAGGAATAACCATCTTTAACCGGTTTTACAGTCCTGATATCGATGTTGAAAATCAATCCGTTGGTATTGCTGAGATTTTAAGTACACCTCACGATTATATTCTACCGCTGAGATGGACCGGAATTTTATCAGGACTGACTTCATGCGGATTAGCTGCCACAACCGGAATTCATACCGGACAGACTGCTTTAAAATTCATTCTTGCAGGCGCCTCTGCCGTTCAGGTTGCGTCGGTACTTTACCACGAAGGACCTTCAGCAATTACTAAAATGAATCAGGAAATTTCGGATTGGATGGATCAGAAAGGGTTTCAAACTTTGAATGATTTTAAAGGTTCGTTAAGTCAAACCGAATCTTCGGTTCAAGCCTGGGAAAGGGTTCAGTTTATGAAATATTTTGGCGAAAAGACATTTTAAGGCAATCACGTCAGTATTTTGATTTCGACACTTAAAAACTGAAATGCCAACTCTTCCGGTATTGGGGAGAATTGGCATTTTGTATTACTTTTACCTGCAGAAATTTTGTTGACCCATGAAGCTATTTCTTTCGTTTTATCTGCTTTGTTTGTTTTTCCTGAATCCATTGATCGGATTTTCCCAAACTGAAGATCAAAAAGTGTTTGAGATTTCCGGGGTGAAATATGTTTTGCACACGGTAAAAAAGAATGAGACCACGTTTAGTATCTGTCAGAAGTATAAGGTGGCACAGACCGAATTACAGAAGGCCAACTCAGGCATTTCAACAGTTCTTCAGGCTGGAACAACGCTCAAAATTCCAGTCGGGAAAGTTGCTGCTGAACCGGTAAAAGTGGAAGTGAAACCGCAAACGCAAACTCCTTCAAATGAGGAATATTACTTCCATAAAGTCGCGAAAAATCAAACTTTGTTTTCGATTGCCAAGCAATATGGGATTACTGAAAAGGAACTGATTCTGTATAATCCTGAATTGTCTGCCGGACTGATTGTTGGTCAGGTTTTGAAAATCCCGGTCCGTAACACAACAGATAGGGATCAGGAAATCAATCGAAAAACAGGAGTTTCAGATAATCAGTCATTTACCAAATATAAGGTTGAAAGTGGCGAAACCCTTTACTCACTATCGGCCCGTTTTGGCGTTGAAGCGAGTGAATTGAAAAAAGCCAATCCAGCATTACTTTCACGCAGTTTGCAGGCAGGCGAAACTATTTTGATTCCTCAGCAAGCCGAAAAGTCGAAGGGAAATATTTCTCCCTCGGCAGAGGTTTCCTCGATATTTGTTGAAAAGAAAGTGGAGAGTGAACCTGGAATTTGTCAGCCGATTGCCGGAAAAAACAATCAAAAATACAAAGTGGGACTCTTGCTTCCGCTCTACTTGCCTGGAAATGAGCAGGCAGATGCAGTCAGTATGAACAAAGCACAGTTAATGAGTAAAATCAGTCTCAATACTCCAACTGTAAGAAACAGCGCGGATACCACCTCTGTAGTCAACGGCATGAACATCGATCAGCGAGCGGTAAATTTTGTCGAGTTTTATGAAGGAACCTTACTTGCCATCGACAGTCTGCAACGATCGGGGATGAATATTGAGCTGTTTGTATTCGATGTTACCAATCAGCAGTCGATCAACTCTTTGCTTCAACTGGATGAATTCCGTGATTTGAATTTAATTGTTGGTCCTGTTTTACCTGACCTTCAGGAAAATGTGGCTTCGTTTGCGGCAAAAAACCGGATTCCGATGGTTTCGCCGTTATCGCCGGCAGGGAATCTGGAGCAAAATAATTCATACTACTTCAAGGTCAGTCCGGGTAAAGAATATCAAATCGAGCAAACAGCCTCCTATATTGCCGACGAATTTTCAGGAAAGAATTTTATTCTTCTCCAGATTCCGGGAGAATCTGCTTCACCCGAGGCAAAACTGGCCCAAATGAGTAAAGAAAAATTGATGGCTAAAGCCAGTAAAAGCTTTCATGAGTATAATTTTCAGAATCAGGGAGTGAACACGATCAATTCAATTTTGGATGAAAACGGGGAAAATATCTTTTTTATTCCAAGCGACAATGAGGCGCAGGTTACCATTGCCATGACCAACCTGAACGCCCTGGCCGAAAAATACAATATCGTGTTGATGGCAACTCCGGCTATTTCTAAATTAAAAAGCCTCCAGACTGAGAGTTTTCACCGGGTACGCCTGCGCTATCTGACTCCCTATTTTGCAGATTATAACAAACCACTTGTACGTCGCATTGTCAGTGAATACCGGGATTATTTTTCGAATGAACCTTCTCAGTTCAGCTTTCAGGGATTTGACGTTTCTTTTTATTTCCTGAGCGCGCTATACCGGTATGGGAGAGATTTCAGGAGCTGTTTGCCAGATTATCCTATGGCTTTGACTCAAATGGATTTCAATTTCAGGAAAGTCGCGCCCATGGGTGGATACATGAATCACAGCTTGTTTGTGAATTCCTATGAACGCAATTTTGATATCCTCAATTTTGGGGTAGTCGGAAAGTAGAAATCGGGCAAAAGGAAACAGGAAAACGCAAATTGGAAGTTTGTAAATTGTGTTAGAAGAATTGGTTTTTCTAAACGCTAACCTGGCCTTTGGAAAACTTCGTAAAATCCGATCTAAATTACCGGATCTGGTAAAAAGAATACCTCAAATTTAAGATCATTGGAAATTCAGTAAAAGTGGTATTTTTGGGATATGTGCCATCTGGATTGGTTACCTGGTAGGTTTTAACTCCGTATTGATAACCAAATTCAATAGCAAAACCTTTGCGGTGAATCCGTTTGCTAAACCATTCCTTTCCCATAAAAATCCCCGGAACAGGCAAATTTGTAGTCTTATACGGTTCGAATACATCCACCCATTTCCATTTTCCAACAATCCCGAAGTAGGTTCGGTCGGTTCGGCGATATTGGACCACATGAAGATATTTGATTCCTGCAACTACATCATTCGGATTAAAACTTTCCAAAGAGGAGGCCATTCCTCCAAATACTTCTAATCCGGTTTTTTTGTTTATCCAAAACCGGGCATCGAGATTTAAACCCAATACAGAAAATTCCGGGCCATAACCGTTCATTTTCTGGGCGGATGATTCCAGAAAAAATGAAAGTATCATCAGGAAAAAAAGAAGTAGTCGTTTCATTGTTTTATTTTCAAAGAATCAGAATATTCAATTTCACCATTTCCTCAATGCATCCATATTCCGTTGGTTGACAATGTTCTTGGCTTCCGGAGTATATAAGAACTCAAGTTCATTCCTGAAGTATTCGGTAATTTTGCCACGTACCATTTTTATGGTTGAATTGAGCAGATGGTTTTGTTCGGTAAACGCTTCGGGTAAGACTGCAATGGTGGCAGGCAGCCAGCGTTCGGGAAACGAACCGGCGAATTTGCCACCATCTTTATAAGCATCTATCTCTTTTTCAATAATTTTCAAGGCTGCGGTCAATGCTTCCTCAGTTCCTTTTTTTAAACCGTGTTTTTCCAATTCACGGTAGATGGCCTGCATATTGGGAACGATCATTCCTGAAGTCCAGGCATTTTGGTTATTGTACAACATGCACTGATCGATAAAATGGGATTGGTCAACAAGAGCCTCTTCAATTCCTTCAGGACTGTATTTTTCTCCATCGCTTCCGATTAACAGACTTTTAAAACGTCCGAGCACGTACAAAAAGCCGTCCTTGTCCATGTAACCCATGTCACCGGTATAGAGCCAGCCGTCTTTTATGGTTTCGGCAGTTGCTTTTGGATTATTCCAGTATCCTTTCATCACGTTGTCGCCTTGCACCACAATTTCGCCTTTTTCGCCCTGAGGAAGCTCATTTCCATCCAAATCACAGATTTTCAGCTCCATATATTTGACCAGCCTGCCGGACGATCCGAATTTGATGGCATGAAGTGCGTTCGACGAAATGACCGGAGAAGCTTCTGAAAGTCCGTAGCCCTGGCACATCGGCATTCCGACTGCAAAAAAGAATCGTTGAAGTTCGATATCAAGCAATGCGCCTCCTCCAATGAAAAGTTCCAGTTTTCCACCAAAACCTTCACGGACTTTTGAAAACAGGATTTTATCGTAGAGGTTCAGAAGTGGTTTATAAATCGCCCGGGTACCTTTTCCGCGGTTCCAGCCATGCCCGTTATATTTATAAGCAATCCGGAGTGCATGGTTGAACAGTTTTTCGGCAAACGGACCTTTTTGCCGGATGTTGGATTCAATGCTTTTTCTGAAATTTTTGGCCAGTGCCGGAACGCTCATCATGATGGTCGGCTGAATTTCACGAATATTTTTTGGAATGTTTTTCAGAGTTTCCATGGGTGTTTTACCAACTTCGAGCGCAGCAATGCTGGCTCCGTTGACCATCAGGCAATACAGGCAGGCGGTATGTGCAAAAGCATGGTCCCAGGGAAGGAGAGCCAGTGTTTTCCAATCTTCGGTAATATCCATCAATGTGTTCGATTGAACTACATTCGCGGCATAATTCAGTTGGGAAAGCATGATTCCCTTCGGATCAGCCGTTGTTCCCGAGGTATAGGAGATATTGGCAATATCATCGGGCTGGATGGTTAGGTAAATGGCTTCGAAATCGGCTGAATTTGTCCTGAGATACTCATCGCCAAGAGCTAAAACCTGATCGAACGAAATATCGTTTTTGCCCGGGTTTTCTTTCCCATCCAGAAAGATTACTTTTTCAAGCTCCGGAAGTTCGTTGCGTATTTCTTCAATTTTGGAAGCCTGGCCCGAAGAAACTACAATCATTCTGCTTCCGGAATGTGCCAGCCTGAACTTCAGTTCGCTTCCTGAATCCAGTTTCACCGATAGCGGAACATTGATTCCCCCGGCATACAGGATGCCCAGTTCTGAAATGATCCATGCGTTGCGTCCTTCTGAAAGAAGTCCAACCCGATCGCCTTTCTGAAGACCGAGAGCTACCAATCCTGCTCCAAACCGGAACACCTGATCGTGTGCCTGCTGATAGGTCGTTCCGATGTATTCTCCATTTTGTTTTTCCCACAGGACCATATTTTTTGGAAATTTGGCCACACTGGTTTCGAAAAGTTCGATGATGGATCTCATAGAGTTTCAAGTTAACGGGTGAACTGAATTCAAAAGTAATAAATTTTTCTTGCACAGCGTTTTAAATCTCATCCATGGAATGAACGGTTTTAAAGCAATAAAAAAGGGCCGAAGCCCTTTGTATTATTTTGTTCCGAATTTGTAAACCGTTTTTTCGTAGAATTTCTGTCCGGGCTTAAGAATTATTGATGGAAAATGGGGTTCGTTAATCGAATCAGGGTAATGTTGAGTTTCAAGCGCTACGCCTGAAAAACGTCCGAATTTTTTCTGCCCGTCGATCATTAATTCCGGAATCCAGTAACCGGTATAGAGCTGAATGCCTGGTTTAGTGGTAAAAACTTCCACCTTTCTACCTGAAGTTTCTTCGCACAGGCGTCCGGCGAAAATCAGTTTTCCATCCGTATTATCCAATACAAAATTCAGATCGTATCCATCTTCAAGCCCTTCAATATCAGTTCCTAATTTTTTCCTGGTCAGGAAGTCAAAAACAGTATCTTTTACTGAATTAATTTTCCCGGTAGGAACATTGCCCACAGATTCGGTATATTTTGTTGCCGGAATTTCAAGTTCATGGTTCAGAATCTGATCTTTTCCGCCGGTCAGGTTGAAATACGTGTGATTGGTCAGGTTCACAATGGTCGTCTGATCGGTTTCTGCGTCATATTCCATGACCAACTCATTGCTGTTATTCAGGGTATAGGTGCAGCTTAGCTGTAAATTTCCAGGATAGCCTTCTTCCATGTCCGGACTCAGGTAACTCAGTTTTACTCCGATTCTTTCGCTTTCTTCAATCAATTCGGTCTTGAATAGACTGCGGTCGTAGCCGATCAATCCGCCATGAAGGTGATTGGACCCGTTGTTGACGGCCAGTGTATATTCTTTTCCTTCAAGTGTGAATTTTCCCTTCGCAATACGATTGCAAACCCGGCCGCAAATACAGCCGAAATACGGATAACTTCCCAGATATTCAGGACTCACATAAGTTTCAAACTTCTCGAAGCCACAGGCAATATTCTCTGTTTTGCCATTTTGGTCTGGCGTTTCGATGGAGGTAATGATTGCGCCGTAATTGGTGATTTTTACGGTAACCTGATTGTCGTTCGATAAGGTAAAGAGTTCAACTTCATTTCCTTCGGGAGTATTCCCGAAGTTGGATCTGGCTATTTTCATGTTTTGATATTTTAGTTAAGTTTTGATGTTTCACTTTTGATTGCCGGCAAACGGATTCGTTGCCTGCAAAATTATCATTTTCGCTCGTACAGTCAGGTCTGGTTTGCGAAATTTGTTCCGATTTATTTTTACTTTTGAGACCAATTAACAAAAAAAATCGGATCAACTTGTTCTTCCCGGTTTTAATTACAGATATATGAGCAAATTTAGTATTGAAAATCACCCGCATAAGCGATTAAATCCATTGACTGGTGATTGGATTCTGGTTTCACCGCACCGGGCCAAGCGTCCGTGGCAGGGTCAGGTAGAAAAGGCAGTTTCTGATGAACGACCAAAATATGATCCTGCTTGTTATTTATGTCCGGGAAATGAAAGGGCAGGAGGGAAGTACAATCCACAGTACCAAGGAACCTTCGTGTTTACCAACGATTTCAGTGCTTTATTAACCGATTCTCCGGAAGGAAAAGAAAATGAAGATCCTCTTTTTCAGGCCACAAGTGAAACAGGCATTTGTAAAGTTATTTGCTTCAGCGACGATCATAGTCTGACCATTCCGGAAATGGAAGTTGAAGATATCCGGAAAGTGGTGGATGTGTGGTGCGAGCAGTTTTCGGAACTGGCCAGTAATCCCAGGATCAATTACGTTCAGATTTTCGAAAATAAAGGCGCCATCATGGGTTGTTCCAATCCGCATCCTCACGGACAAATTTGGTCATCTTCATCCGTACCCACCGAACCTGAAAAAGAATCAAAGACACAAAAGGAATATTTCGAAATACACGGAACTACGCTCTTGGGCGATTACCTGAAAGCCGAATTGATAAATAAGGACCGAATCCTGATTGAGAATAAACATTTTGTCGCACTCGTTCCATATTGGGCCGTTTGGCCTTTCGAAACCATGGTCATCAGCAAACGACCGGTTCAAAACATTGCGATGTTAACCATTTCAGAAAGAGATTCACTTGCCGACATTTACCGGAAATTGACGATTAAATACGATAATCTGTTTGAAGTTTCGTTTGCCTATTCGGCCGGTTTCCACCAGGCGCCGACCGATGGAAAAGATTATCCGGAATGGCATCTTCACATGCACTTTTATCCGCCGCTTCTGCGCTCTTCTTCGGTGAAGAAATTCATGGTCGGTTATGAAATGCTGGCCAGTCCTCAGCGCGATATTACTGCCGAACAAGCCGCTCAGCGTCTGCGCGACCTTCCGGATGTCCATTATAAAAAACAAACCAATAAATAATTAAACTCTACAAAACACTATGGCAAAGATTAATGCTTTAATTGAAAAAATTGGCAATGGAAAGAATCCATTGTTTCAGGAATTATATGGTGTAAACGAAGGAGTCCTGAAAGAACAGGGTGAACGTTATGCTGCTTTGATGAACGATTTTCAGACGGTATACGGAACTGATGATGTTGCTTTGTTCAGTTCACCGGGACGTACCGAAATCGGCGGTAACCATACCGACCACAATTACGGACGTGTTTTGGCTGGCGCTGTCAACCTCGATATGATTGCGGTTGCCGCACCAAACGGGACCAATGTTATCCGGATCAAATCGGCTGGTTATCCTGAGTTTCAGGTTAATCTTTCTGAGCTGAACATCGATAAGGATCAATTCTATACCTCAACATCACTGGTAAAAGGAATTTGTGCCAGGATGAAACAATTAGGATATGAAATTGGTGGTTTTGATGCCTGCATCGAAGGCCGTGTGCCAAAAGGTTCAGGTTTGAGTTCTTCGGCATCGTTCGAGGTGCTGATTGGCGCCATAGTTAATCATTTGTTCAACAATGGCAAAATGAGCGCTGTCGAAAATGGAATCATTGGTCAGTGGTCGGAAAATAATTTCTTCGGAAAACCATGTGGATTGATGGACCAGACTGCCTGTTCGGTGGGCGGACTGATTACGATCGATTTCGAAGATCCTTCGAAACCTATCGTGAAAGAAGTTGATTTTGATTTTGTTTCAACTGGATTTGCTTTGGTAATTACCGATGTGGGCGGCGGCCACGACGATGCAGCCTCACAGGCTGAATATGCCTCACTTCCAACAGAAATGAAAGCTGTCGCTGCCGTACTCGGAGCTAAAGTGTTGAGAGAAGTTACTTTGGAGCAAATAGTGGAAAAGATTCCGGAAATCCGTAAAGTAACCGGCGACCGTGCAATCCTTCGCGCTTACCATTTTCAGGGCGACAACCAGCGGGTGGTTGATCAGGTAGCTGCTCTGGAAGCAAACGATTTTCATGCTTTCCTGAAAATGGTGGTTGAATCGGGATATAGCTCATACATGTACAATCAGAACATTTTTGACGTCGTTCACAAAGACGATCAGGTGGTTTCGCTTGCTTTGGCATTGAGCGAAATGATCCTGAAAGGAAAAGGTGCATGGCGTGTTCATGGTGGAGGTTTCGGCGGCACCATTCAGGCTTTTGTTCCTCAGGATTTACTCGATAAATATGTAAGTACTCTTGAACATGTTTATGGTTCAGGTAGTTGCCATAAATTATTTATCCGGGCAAAAGGTTCTATAAAACTTGATCTGTAATTTTTAGCCGGACGTGTATAAATACTTAGTTATTTTTCGCAAATTCGGGGACAAAATTCAAACGTAAAAACACAAACTTAATCTTCATCAATTAACAATCAAATTACCTAATTATGACTCAAAACAAAAATTACACCGTGCCAATCATCATGATGATCATGCTTTTTGGTATGATTTCATTCGTTACAAACCTGGCGGCCCCGATGGGTATTGTGCTAAAGAGCCAATTTGCAGTAACTAATTTCTTAGGACTTCTAGGGAATGCAGCCAACTTTATTGCCTATGCAGTGATGGGTATACCCAGCGGTATTTTGCTCCAAAGAATTGGCTATAAGAAAACTGCCCTGATAGCCATTGCCGTTGGCTTTGTCGGCGTAGGCATCCAGTTCCTGTCAGGACATGTAGGGCAGGATTCAGCTTTTGCCGTTTATCTTTCAGGTGCATTTGTGGCAGGTTTTTCTATGTGTTTGTTGAATACCGTTGTTAACCCTATGCTTAACACGCTTGGTGGTGGTGGGAATAAAGGTAATCAGCTGATTCAGGTTGGAGGATCTTTCAATTCAGTAATGGCTACTGCTACACCAATGATTGTTGGTATTTTAATTGGAGATGCTTCAAAAGCCAGGATCACTGATATTTTCCCTTTCATGTATGCTGCAATGGCTGTATTTGCAACTGTATTTGTTGTATTGTATTTCGTAAGCATACCGGAACCACATGCAGAGGCATCTTCTGAACCACTGGGAAACCTGATGTCAGGTGTTATGAAGTTCCGTCATTTCATTTTAGGGGCTATCGGTATTTTTGTCTATGTTGGAGTTGAAGTGGGTACTCCTGGGGTTTTGAATTATTTCCTTGTCGATCCGAAAACTCCAAATCCAATGAATGCTACTACTGCCGGATTCGTTGCTGGTACCTATTGGTTCCTGATGCTGATCGGCCGTTTGGTTGGAGCATCCATAGGAGCAAAAGTGTCAAGTAAAACGATGCTTACTTTTGCATCCGGACTGGGTCTGATACTTGTGCTGTTGGCTATGTTTACTCCAGCTTCTATACAGGTTTCAATGCCTGTATTGAAAAGTATGGCCGGTGTAACCTCATTTGGTTTATTGGAAGTGCCTATCACTGCTGCATTCCTTGTATTGGTTGGACTATGCACTTCGATAATGTGGGGCGGTATTTTCAATCTTGCTGTTGAAGGTTTGGGAAAATATCTGGCTGCAGCTTCAGGAATTTTTATGGTCATGGTTTGCGGTGGGGGTATTCTTCCTGCACTTCAGGGATGGGTAGCCGATATCGCTGGTTATATGCCTAGTTATTGGGTAATTGTTGCTGGTCTGACTTACCTGTTATTCTATGCATTAATTGGAAGCAAGAATGTAAACAAAGATATTGCTGTATAGTGCTGTAAAAGAATTATTTAGGATTGTTTTTCGTAGAATGGCAGAAGAAAATTATCTTCTGCCATTTTATTTTAAAATGTTTTCCAACAGAAAACTTAGTTTTTGTGAAGTCTGTTTATAAAAGTAAATAATACTTTTATACTTTAGCCGATATTATTCTCGGGAAAATTCTATGGAATTGTACAAAATACATCCCCGGCACTACGTCGCAGTTGATTGTGTTATACTGGGTTATCAGGATGAGGAAATTAAACTTTTGCTTTATCCGCGTAGCTTTGAGCCTTACAAAGGCAAATGGTCGTTGCTGGGTGGATTTGTTCAGGACAATGAATCAGCCGACGACGCAGCAGCACGAATATTGAAACAAACAACCGGACTGGAGCAGATTTTTCTGGAACAGGTGGCCTCTTTCTCAGAGCCAAATCGTGATCCGGAAGCCCGGGTAATCAGTTTGGCCTATTATGCGCTGATTCGGATTGATTTGCATGACGAGGAAAGGGTTCGGGAAAATGGCGCTTCATGGATTTCTATCAATACCTTGCCGAATTTGATCTTCGACCATCAGCAAATGTTTGGAAAAGCGCTGGTTAAACTTCAGCAAAAAGCCGGATATAGCCTAATTGGGAGTGAATTGTTACCTGAAATGTTTACGCTGATCCAATTAAGAAATTTGTATCAGGCAATTTTCCAGCGCGAATTTGATCCGGGAAATTTCAGGAAGAAAATCCTGTCTCTTGGAGTGCTGGAAAAGCTGAATGAGAAAGATGTTTCGGAATCAAGAAAAGGAGCATTTTATTACAAGCTTAAAAGCGATATCGGCGAAATAGACATTGATCGGATCGTTAAATTTTAAAATCTTATAATCTAATCTATAAAAACTATGAATTGGAAATCACATGAATTTATTTGGCTCGACTGGACAATTATTGCAGTTGGGATTTTGGCTGTAGCCTGGGCTGTATGGCGTTCGATACAAAAACACAACCGCTTGCAAAAAGGCGCTGACAGTGAAGATTACCTGTTTGGTAAAGGGGAACCATGGTATATTATTGGTGCGGCTATCTTTGCTGCAAATATCGGTTCCGAGCATCTTGTGGGGCTCGCTGGTACAGGTGCAAAGTCGGGTGTTGCTATGGCGCACTGGGAAATGCACGGTTGGATGATCCTGATTTTGGGATGGCTGTTTGTCCCCTTTTACCAGCTGATGAACAACAAGTTGGGAAAAATTATCACTATGCCCGACTTTCTCAAAAACCGCTATACACCTCGTACCGGTTCGTGGCTTTCTATCATTACACTGATTGCATACGTACTGACCAAAGTAAGTGTAACCGCATTTACAGGTGGAATTTTCATGGAGAGCCTTCTTGGCTTACCCTTCTGGTACGGAGCTATTGGTTTGATTGTATTGACAGGTATATTTACAGTGTTGGGTGGAATGAAGGGTGTGATGACCTTGTCTGCAATTCAAACGCCTATATTGATCATTGGTTCATTCCTTGTTCTTTTCTTAGGGCTTTCAGCACTCGGGGGTGGCAGCGTAATTGACGGGTGGACTGCAATGATAGACTACACCAAATCATTAAATGTAGGAGCAAACGGCGTTGCATACGGAACAAACCACTTGTTCCACTTCGAAACGGGAAACCCGTTGTATGATGAATATCCTGGTGTTTGGGTGTTTCTTGGCGCCTCAATCATTGGTCTTTGGTATTGGGCTACCGACCAACACATCGTTCAACGTGTGCTCGGACAGCGAAAAGGCGAGTCCAGCGAGGTTGTGATGATGCGTGCACGCAGAGGTACTATTGCTGCAGGTTATTTCAAGTTGTTACCTGTATTTATGTTTCTGATCCCCGGTATGGTAGCAGCTGCATTGGCGGCGCGTCCCGGTAGCGGTTTTACCTTAGAAAATCCTGATACAGCCTTTGGTTCAATGGTTAAATTTGTATTGCCTGCCGGTGTAAAAGGTATTGTTACAATAGGCTTCATCTCCGCATTGGTTGCTTCTTTGGCAGCATTTTTTAATTCATGCGCTACGCTTTATACCGAAGACTTTTACAAGCCGATGTTTAAAGGTAAAAGCGAGGCCAGATATGTTTTTGTTGGTCGCGCAGCTACTATTGTTGTGGTTGTACTTGGAATTATTTGGATACCTATCATGATGAGCCTAGGTAGCCTTTACGACTATATACAAGGCATTCAATCGTTGCTCGCTCCTTCGATGGTGGCAGTATTTGTACTCGGTATTTTCTCTAAACGGATTACACCCAAGGCAGGTGAGACAGGTATGATCGTGGGCTTTATTATAGGTATGGTTCGCTTGCTGACAAACATCCTGACCAAAACGGGGAAAAACGTAATGACGGGTGGATTTTGGGAATCGACCACCTGGTTTTGGCATACCAACTGGTTGATCTTTGAAGTATGGTTGCTCGTCTTTATCATGTTGATGATGGTGGTAGTTTCGGTTTTTACTCCAAAACCTTCCGCTCAACAAATCGAGTTTATCACTTTCACAGGCGACTACAAAACCCTTATCCGGAATAGTTGGAACAAGTGGGATATAATTGCTTCGTCAGGCGTAGTTTTAGCTTGTGCTTTTTTCTACATGTATTTCTGGTAGAGAACTGTTTGAAGTTTATATCAGCTTGAAACATTTTATCTGAAAAAATTTCTAAATTGCCCGAACAAATCATTCGGGCAATTTTTTATGTACGATATTATTGGAGATGTTCATGGCCACGCGGATGAGCTTAGAAGCCTTTTGAAAAATATGGGTTATATGCTCAAAGATGATTGTTATTCACATCCAAAACGCAAGGCTGTATTTGTGGGTGATTTTATTAACCGGGGTCCAAAAATCAGGGAAACCTTGATTTTAATCCGGAAGATGGTTGAAAAAGGATCTGCTTTTGCCATTCTCGGAAATCACGAACTGTATGCAGTCATGTATTATCTGCGTGACATCGAAGGGAAATATTACAAGAAACGAATTCCAAAATATCAATTACTCATTAATCAGACAATTGAGGAGTTTTTGCCATACAAAGAGGAATTTAAAGGCCATTTGAAGTGGTTACGAACTTTGCCCATGTTCCTTGATTTTGGAGCTATCCGTATTGTTCATGCCTGCTGGGATGACCGGAATATTAAAACGCTCCGGGAAAATATTACTGAAACAAAACTGACGAAAACCATCCTGCGCGAAATTGCCCTCAATGGGACCAAATTCTCCAAAAGTTTCTGGGAAAGCTGTAAAGGAATTGATTTCCAGTTGCCTCGTGACCTATTGATTTTTGATGAGGAAGGAAGGCCACACCGCTCGTTCCGGATGAAATGGTGGGACGTTCCGGAAGGAAAAACTTTCAAGGACCTTTCGCTCGAAAGCAGGTTCGATCTTCCTGCCTATACTATTCCCAGTGAAATCATTCAGCCAAGGAAGCCTTATCCAAAAGATAGTCCCATCGTTTTCTTCGGGCACTACTGTTTAAAAGAGTGTTGTGCAATTATGGCTGATAACCTCTGTTGCGTCGATTCGTGTGTGACCCGTACCGGAAAACTGCTTGCATACCGTTGGAGCGGAGAGGAAAAACTTACGAAAGATCATTTTGCTTTCTCTGACGAAATGCGATAGTCTGTTTAATATCAGCTTGTTAATGTGCTTCCAATTGTCGGATAAAAAACCTCGTATTTTTGATTTGCCCTATTGTAGGGATAAAAAGAAAGGCTATATTTGCAAAGCCTTTTGAGAAACGGATTTCAGAAGGTTTGTTCTTTAAAAGTGCTGTAAATTTTGAATCAAAATACCTGATGTTACAATCAATCAGGTTTCGAAATAAATACTCTGGTGCGGTAGTTCAGTCGGTTAGAATATCGGCCTGTCACGCCGAGGGTCGCGGGTTCGAGTCCCGTCCGCACCGCCCTCTCAAAATTTACTTCACAAGCAAAAATACTGAAAATTGGTGCGGTAGTTTCCCGAGTACTCGGGATTAGAATATCGGCCTTTTTATAAGCTAAAAATACTGAAAATTGGTGCGGTCGTTCAGTCGGTTAGAATATCGGCCTGTCACGCCGAGGGTCGCGGGTTCGAGTCCCGTCCGCACCGCCCTTAACAACTAAAGTCCTTGAATTTCAAGGACTTTTTTATTGGTATAAAATGATTTGAAATAGAAAGTCACCGTCTTTTTTTTGAATTCTACTGCTTTACAAATTTCCCGGTGATCATTTGCTTATCCGACAATATTTTGACAAAATAGATTCCTTTCACGAATCCGGAAACATCAATGGAGGTATTGTTTTCATGGATTTTCTGTTGAAGTACCTTTTTTTCGGTAATATCAAATACTTCAAGCATAACGGGCTTTCCGGAGCTGTCGATGTGCAATACATCCTGGACAGGATTGGAATAAACCTTAAAAGAGGATTGGTCGGAAACCGAGTTGATCGCACTAGTTAAACCTTTGCGCGAAACCGCTTAGCTGGGATAATTCAATCAATTGAAAAAAGGTTTGCACAGGCAGTAAATTTTTCGTTTTCATTTTGTTTGATCTTAATTGTTCATACTCATTCGATTATTGAATCAAATTCTTTGTCTTATCCGAAATGGACCCATTAATTCAGGAAGCAGAATTCATCTTAAGATCCTTTTCGTTTGATTTCTAGAGTTTCTCCATTTGAAATTTTTGGAGGCTTAAACAGAACTTGAATGACCAAAAAGAGAAATTCAATGGTTAAGTACTTTCTCTTTTCATAATTTGTCCCGAAGGATACCATTATGCCAAACTGCCAGTTTGTAAACAGGAGAATTTTCATCAATACAAATTTTTAAGCAACTGATTATCTTTTATTTTTACTGTTTTACAAATTTTCCCACCTGTATCCCATTCGCCCCAGCAAGCTTTATAAAGTAAACTCCGCATTGCAGGGTGCTGATATCAAGGGTGATAACCGGTGATGTGATTTGGCATGTTCTGATTTGCTGACCGTTGATGTCAAGCATAGACAAGCTCTGATTATTTGTTTTACCTGATACTTCAATGGTTATTTTGCCAGTCGTAGGATTGGGATAGCATTTCAAAGTAGATTGATCTGTTTTTATATTTTCTACTCCAGTAGGTTCAGCGGGAAAAAAATACTCCAAGGCTAAATGGAGATGTGCACGCCAGTTTCCACAAGTGTGACCTTCATTCCACTGATGCCAAACCGGATTGTAGCCCTGAGCAATCAGTATATCCCTCATGATGATTGCATCAGGACGGAAATAAGGTTCATAGAATCCCCAATCGATGTAAAATCGGATCTTCTTTTTAGGACCATTTTCGAAGTTCCGCTCCACTTCGTTGCCCTTTGGATAATATGCAGGAGAAAAAGCGGCACATAAACCAAAGCTGCCCGGATTATTGCAGCAAATCTGGGTGGAGATCAGTCCGCCTAAAGAATATCCTGCCATGGCGCGGCTGTCAGGATCATGTTTGGTCCGGTATTTCGCATCAATGACAGGCATCAATTCATGAATAATGAATGATTCAAATTGTGAGGTCTTGTCGAACGCATATTCATTATCCCGGTCCATTGGAGGAACAAATACAGCAATTATTGGCTGGATGCGATTCGTTGAAATCAGGTTATCGAGAATATTGTTTGTAGAACTACAAGAATAATAATCGAACCCATCGTGAAAAAGAATAACTGGGAAACTGTCATTCACAGCCGTTTTATATGAAGGAGGCAGGTAGACCCTTACCCTCCTTGAATTATTTAAAACTATAGGCTGTAGTTTAATATAGCGTTGTAATATTTAAATTTATTCCATATCTTAGTCAAAAATAATTGCAATGAACTATCAACAAATAATATCAGCGATACGTAACTTGCCTTCAACGGAACAAAGCCAGTTAATTAATGAAT